>CAZOLU010000505.1:0-2805 GCA_964580485.1 uncultured Saprospiraceae bacterium
TTTTTAGCTGGGGTGTACAATTTCGGGAGCAAAAACTGATTCAATTGATCAATGATGTTTCTGAACGAGAACTAGAAACTTCACCTAATTTTGAAGCTATAGGGGAGGGGCGGTATAAGATTTTGAAAAGTACTTATCTTAATGGAATTTATGTATATAAAAATGATGTAATTAGGATTGAACGGGTGGAGTTAGAAGATTTGAAAAAGGCTTTGAAACTGTTAAAAAAATCAATAAGAAATAAAGATTTTGATCTGATTTTTTACCATCTTGATGATTATCTCTTAGAGAAATTTAAACCTAACCTATTAAAGAATTTAGAAAATGATGCTTAGAATTTTAGGACTAACTTTTATAATGATGCTTTTCTCATCTAATGTTTTCACTTGTTGGTATGATGATGGAAATTATGGCTATGCCTTCTTTAAAAAAGAGTTGATTAGTGATCCCAAGGTACTATATTTTGTAAACTATAGTGCCAGGCTAGGAATCGGTTATACCCCCAATGCTGAACGCCCAGAACAGACCAATATATTATCTTGGCAAGGTTATCTAGGGGCAGAGGCTAATGAGGTGGATGTCAAGGACATGGTTTATAAAACTCCAATAGCAACATTGGAAAACCTACTAGATAACCGTAAGCTTTTAAAGAAAGAAGCGAAATCCAATGAGGTTTTAGCAATTTGGGCCAAAAACAAGAAACTGGCTAAATCTATGGGCAATTATTTGATCTTTGCCAAAAAATGCGCTAAAGAAGCCACCAAGCTGGATGTAGCTTGGGATCAAAGCCAAAAGCGAGATCAAAAGCAAATGCAAGAACTTCTCAAAGAAGGGGAGTTGGCTTATCAAAAAGAGCGAGACGATTTTATAAAGGAGCGCTATGCCTTTCAGTTGCTAAGGTTGCAGTTTTATATGGAGGACTATGATGGCATGTTAGCTGCCTTCAAAAACTATTTTCCTGAGGAGCCTGAAAGTCCTTCTTACATCTACTTTCGGGCCTTGGAGTTGAAAGCTGGGGTTTTATTCCGCCAGGGGCAGCCCGAAGCGTCTTATTTGTATGCCAAGGTCTTTGCCAACTGCCCCGATCGCCAGGAGGTCTGTCTGAATAGTTTTAGTATTTGTAGCGAGCAAGACTGGAACCGTAGTATTCGCATGTGCAAAACTGATGAAGAACGGGTGGTCTTTCATGCGATGCGCGGGCTACAGCCCACGGCCAACCCCGTAGAAGAAATTGCCAATATCCTCGAAATTCAACCTAGCTCGCCTTATGCCGAACTTCTATTCTGCCGATACATCAGCGAAGCACAGCAAGAAATATTCCCTGCATATTATGAGGAATACCAACGTTACCCTAAGCAGGCCCTTGACCATAGTCCTTCCTTAGAAGCACTCTATGATATTTGTGCACAACTCCTTGAAAAAGAAGATAAGCTCCCCAACCAAGATTTCTGGAAGGTAGCACGAGCCTATCTTGAACTCATCAATGGCAGTAGTGCAGAGGCTATGAAGTGGTGCACCAAAGTAGACCAAGCTTCTGTTTATTTTGAGCAGGCCAAAATCATTCGTTTTGTAGCACAGCTTTGTGCGCTGAATCGCCTCGACAATAATACTGCAGATGCTATTTGGCAGGCTTATCAGAATGATCCAGTTTTGAAGAAAAACCAGAATATTAGTCAGTTTCTTACAGATGTTTTTGCTATGCTATACTACAAGCAAGGGGATTTTGCCAAAGCTTTTCTAACACATAATAACTTGGAGTCTGTGAATATGCGTTTAGATCTCCAACTTTTGGAGGATATGGAGGCCTTTATTCAGGAAACCAAAAGCCCAGGGGTTTATGAAAAGTTTTTATTAGAAAAACGGTGCTTGGGAGCGTTTAGCTTGGATCGGGTAAAGATGTTGCGTGGAGTGTATTACTTACAGCACAACCAGCTAGATAAGGCGATTGCAGCTTTCAAAGATTTGAGTGCTGCTTATCAACAGAAAGATCCTTATTTTAATAATCCGTATTTGGATAAAAGCATCTGGACAGAGTCGATTGGGCAACCCCTATTTTATTTAGATGTGAATGTGCAACCCGTACGGAAATTATATGAAGAGTATGCGGAGTTGAATCAATCGTACAACTTATTAACCTTTACTCAAAAATTAAAAGATTTGCAGCAGAAGGCTCAAGCTGGGGGCGAAAAAGCTGCAGAGTATTACTATCTTTTAGGCACTGCTTGGCATAGCATCAGCCCTGCGGGCTGGTCTCGTCCTGCTATTTATCTGGCAAGGGGAAATTCAGGACATTCTAATTGGTATTCCACTGGGACTCAGGAGGAGCAACTCAAACATTATAGACATTATAGCTGGTCTTCTTACCGCTATTTTGATGCAGGCATTGGTACTAGCTATTTTGAAAAAGCTATGGAAGTAGCAAGCGATCCTGAGTTGAAGGCTAGGGCTTGTTATATGGCTGCTAAGATGCAAAAAGCCAAGCTACATACCGAGTTTTGGTGGGAGTCTGATAAGGTGAATCTTAAAAAATATCATCAGTTGGTAGATCAATTCAAAGCAGAATATGCCAATACCCAATATTATCAAGAGGTGATTAAAGAATGTCCCATTTTTAGAGCTAAGGGCTAAGCTGATAAGCTGTCGATCGGTCTTGGGTCGACAGCTCATTCTATTCATCCTGTAACTCAAGCTGCTTAAAATGCTAAAGTTCAGCTTAATAAAAAGGTAGTGACCATAAATAACTGGTAAAGTGCATAGCTTAAATAGGGTCTGCTGAAAAGTAGGTCCACCCCACACACTTTATCA
>CAZOLU010000506.1:0-2804 GCA_964580485.1 uncultured Saprospiraceae bacterium
GCCCTACGGGGGGAGAGCCTTTTCGTAAACAGCGTTTCTTCCCCTCTGCAGTTTACTCTGTTCGGCAATTAGATTATGACAACTGTGTGATTGTATCATTGGAGTTTGCCCAAGACTTGCTACACTATAAAAACGGGGAAATTAGTGCCCTGGAGCTCAAGCTAGACCCTGAGGCATCCGTGTCGGAGGTGCAAGCTGCCGTCAAAACGGTGATGGGAGAGGCCTTTGAAGTAAAAAATCGATACGAGCAAGATGAAGCCTTTTTTAAAATCACCAACCTAGAAAAATGGGTGGGCTTCCTTATTTTTGCCTTTACGCTGGTTTTAGTAGCTTTTAATATGGTTGGTGCTTTGTGGATGCTAGTATTGGAAAAACGCAAAGATATTGCTCACCTCAAAGCTATGGGAGCCTCTAATGCACTGGTTCGAAATATCTTTTTAGCAGAAGGCGTGCTAATGTCTATTATTGGGGTGAGTATTGGCTGTGTG
Source organism: uncultured Saprospiraceae bacterium (assembly GCA_964580485.1). Lineage (GTDB taxonomy): Bacteria > Bacteroidota > Bacteroidia > Chitinophagales > Saprospiraceae > Saprospira. Next base: position 489 of record CAZOLU010000506.1, read on the forward strand.
TTAGCTGCTATTTTGTGTATCTTGCAACAAGAGTACGGTTTGGTGCAATTGGAAGGGGCCGACAGCTCTTTTGTTGTGCAGGCTTATCCTGTGGCGATGCGTTTTAGCGATTTTGTAGTCGTGATTCTTACCGTACTTGTTATTGGTAGCCTTGCGGCTTTGTTGCCCGCTATGCGGGCAGCCCGTATCAAAGGGCTTGTACGGCAGGCCTAAACTCTGATAAACACTCAAGATTGTATCACCCCATTAGCAAATGATTATGCAGCGGTTACCATTCATTTATTTTAAAGATAGTGACAATAGAGGGAGAGGAGTCTTTACCTCCGAGTTTATTCCTATTGGAACCCTGATTGAGATTTGCCCAGTAATTATCTTATCTCAGGAAGATCGTTTGAAAATCCATGAAACGCATCTCCATGACTATTATTTCTTGTGGGATCGTGAAGGACAACAAGCCGCTATTGCCCTAGGCTTTGGATCGCTTTATAATCATTCCTTTACACCCAATGCTGAGTATCAAACAAATGTTAAAGACAAAACCATTGATGTCTATGCTTCGCAGGATATTCTGGCAGGGGAGGAAATTACCTTCAATTATAATGGGCAGCGTTTTGATGACAGCCCTCTTTGGTTTGAAGTCAAATAATGCAGCTCAGAGCAAGTCCTTGCAACCTTCTAGCTAAATTAACAAAAACGTTAATCCCTTCTTAATTAAGAAACCTTTTTGAGAAAGCCTACGTTTGTACTTCAAGCTATACCTCTGTGTAGTACTATGAAAAATTAGGAATGAGAAGTTGCTGTAAATAGCAGTACAAAAACTTGCATTTCCAAGGAAAAGAGAATATATTTATTTAAAGCAATTCAGCTATTCCTCTAGAAAATAGTACTGAATTTTGCATCTTTGATCACGAAATCACCTTGAATGTACGATTTCAATTATAATCATGAGGAGTCTAATGCCAAAGAATTAGCTCTTCAATATGAAAGTATGGTCGCAAACGGCAGTGTCGTTTTTTTTGATCAGGAAGCTTTTCAGGATTTGATTGATTATTACGAAGATCAACTGCAATACCAGCAGGCTCTTGGTGTAATCGAACATGCCCTCCAACAACATGCCTTTTCGGCAGTATTTTATATTCGCAAAGCACAATTATTATTAGAAGAAGATCAACTACAAGATGCACACCGTGCATTGGCTCTAGCCAAATTATATGAACCCTCCAATGTGGATATTTTCCTGACAGAAGCTGAGATTTTCCATCAAGAAGGAGACTGGGATCAAGCCTTAGACATCCTAGATCGAGCACTTATTTATGCTGATTCCAGCGATTATGAGGATATCTATCTGCTCAAAGCTTCTGTTTATGAATCTGCAGAAGACTATCACGATGCCTTTCAAGCCTTAGCTCAGGTGTTAAGCTATAATGCATTTAATGAAATGGCATATAGCCGCCTTTGGCTTTGTGTAGAATTGATGGGATATTATGCAGAAAGCATCGAGTTGCATCTAAAAGTATTAGATCAAGAACCTTATGCCTATTGGGCTTGGTACAACCTTGGGCATGCTTACAACAATATGGGGCTCTACGAAAAAGCGGTAGAGGCTTATGATTATGCTATCGTTATCAATGAGCGCTTCGAATTTGCTTATCGTGACATCATTTCTTGTCTCTTCCGCCTAGAGGATTATCAACAAGCCCTGCGCTATGTTCAAGATTATAAATCCTTTTTTGAAGTGGATGCCGACCTACTCCTTTGGGAGGGGGAATGTTATGAATACATGGGGGATTATGCCAAAGCACGTCATTTTTATGCTGAAGCTTTAAAGGCTAACAACTTAGAAGGACGGGTCTACTACCGCATTGGAGTAACTTATGCCAATGAAAATCGTTGGCGCAAGGCCTTACAAGCTTTTGATGCTGCATATACTAGCAACAAAGAAAATGAAGAGTTTTGTATTGCATTGGCAGAGGTCTACAACCAATTGGATGAGGTTGATCAAGCGCATCAACTGTTCCAACAGGCTACAGTGCTTTCTCCCGAACTTCCCATTACTTGGATGAGTTACCTCGAATTCTTAATTGATGAGCGAGATTATGAACTTGCGTTTGAAGTATTGGAAGAAGCCCAGGTCTGTAGTGTGCACTCCCGTTATTCTTTAGTCGAAATTGCCTTGCGCTGGCTCTCGGCTCAACGGCAGGAAGCTCAGGTGCTACTGCTAAAGCTCCTAGAAGGCAACCCTGAAAGGCTAAACAAACTTCTCCAAATCGCTCCAGACTTGGAAGATGATGCTGCCTTTATGAGCTTTGTTGCTAA
>CAZOLU010000507.1:0-2803 GCA_964580485.1 uncultured Saprospiraceae bacterium
AGGCCTCCCTTATCGTAAATATTATTTTTGACAAATTTAGGGTGCGGAATGTCGGATAATTCAGTGAGCTAAAGAGAAAAGACTACAAAAAATATCTAGTATTCTGTTAATATTTGTATTATTGAAGTTGAACTTAGAATCATTAGTCATACTCTAAAAACTTAGCTTTTGAATGTTCTTGAACTGAAAAATGTAGTCAAGCAGTATCAACAGCATACTGCGGTCAATCAGGTTTCCTTTTCGGTACCTGTTGGAGATATCTTTGGCTTGCTGGGACCTAATGGAGCTGGTAAAACTTCGATTATTCGCATCATTACCGCTATTACCAAAGCAGATCAAGGGGAGGTGTATTTTAATGGAGAACCCCTTAGTGCTATTCATCGGGAGCAAATTGGCTACATGCCAGAAGAAAGAGGCTTGTACAAAAAAATGAAGGTAGGAGAACAGCTCATTTACCTTGCTCGTTTGAAAGGATTATCGAAAAGAGAAGCCAAAAGCCGTATGGATTACTGGTTTCATCGTTTTGATATTGAAGATTGGTATAGCAAAAAGATCGAGGAGCTATCCAAAGGGATGCAACAGAAAATTCAGTTTATAGCAACTGTTATCCATCAGCCCAAACTTCTGATCCTAGACGAACCCTTCTCTGGCTTAGATCCCGTCAATACCAACTTGATCCGAAATGAAATTCATCAATTGCACCAAAGTGGGGTTACGATTTTATTTTCGACGCATCGAATGGAGCAGGTAGAACAAATTTGTGAAAATATTGTGTTGATCAATAACGGACAAAATGTATTGGAAGGCAATATGATGCAAATTAAACAAGCTTATAAAGACAACCTTTTTAGGGTAACATATCAAGGATCGCTTCCCGAAAACTTAGCACAAAGAACAAAGATCCTTACACAAACCGATGAGCTTTTGGAGGTACAACTGGATGAAGAGGAAGATTCCAATGAATTTCTACGCTATTTGTTGGAGCAGGGCACACAGATTCAGAGTTTTCAGGAGATTCTACCATCTCTAAATGAAATTTTTATCAAAGTTGTAAAAGGACAATCAGATGAATAAATTAGGACTCATCATCAGTCGAGAATATTTCTCAAGGGTCAAAAAGAAATCCTTTATTCTCACCACAATTCTTACTCCAATTGGCTTTGTAGCTTTTTTTGTTGCCATTATACTCCTCATGACCGCAGGAACGGAGCAAAAGAAAATATTGGTTATAGATGATGCACAGCTTCTGGGTTTAGATAGTTCTGCTCTGGCAAGCAATGGGCAGGTGGCCTTTAGCTATAACAAAACCTACCAACTGAGCGATTGGAAAGAGAAGTATGCCGAAGAAGGTTTTGATGGGCTCTTGCATATCCCGTTAAAAGGAGCACAGTCAATAGACAATATTACGGAGATTGATGCCTTTCAAGCTACTTTTTACGCACAGCAACAATTAGGTGCTACGACTCAAACCTATGTACAATCGGCCTTGGCCAAGCGTATAGAAAGTGTCAAGATGCGAAAGTTTGGAATTGATGAGCAGTTGTTGGATCGGGCGAATACCAATTCAGATGCTATTGCCATTAGTACTATTGTTCCAGGTAATGAAGCTGGGGCAGAAGAAACGCAATCCTCCAACCGAATTTATGTGGCTACTTTTTTGGGAGGGGTGATGATGTTTTTGATTTATTTTGTCATTGTAATCTATGGCAATATGGTGATGCGCTCAGTAATGGAAGAAAAAACCAATCGAATTGTAGAGATTATCATATCTTCGGTGCGTCCCTTCCAACTGATGCTCGGGAAAATCATTGGAGTAGGGGCAGTGGGTTTAACCCAATTTGCTATTTGGGGCATTACTATTCCTTTACTCAACTTTGTGGTGAGCCTACTCTTTGCTGGCCGTATTGCTCAAATGCAAGACACTGCTCCTCAGCAAGAAATTAGCGACTCTGATATAGAGATGCTTATGGGGGCAATGGAAGAACTCTGGACCTTCAACTACTTTAACATCATTTTCTTTTTTATGCTCTTTTTCCTCGCAGGCTATGTGCTTTATGCCTCCTTATTTGCAGCAATCGGGGCAGCGATGGGGGATGATTGGGGCGAAGGACAATCCTTAACCTTAGTGGTGGTTATTCCGGTGATTCTCGCCTTTTATGTAGGAATTGCAGTGATTGAAGATCCCAATAGCACACTTGGCTTTTTTGCTTCCCTCTTCCCACTATTTTCTCCTGTGGTCATGCCTGCTCGAGTAGTTTTTGATCCACCCATCTGGCAAATCTTACTCTCCTTACTGTTTTTGCTGGCAACTTGCTGGTTGTTCGTTTGGCTTTCAGGGAGAATTTATAGAGCTGGAATTTTGATGTATGGAAAGAAGACCACCCTTAGGGAGCTGATAAAATGGATGTTTATTAAAGACTAATCGCCAATGAAAATAGCAGTTATTGATGCAGGTACTAATACCTTTACGATGAATGTCTTTCAGCTCAAGGAAGATCAATCTTTTGAGAAAATGCCTAAAATGCGCTTTTATGTGAATTTGGCTGAAGATGGAATTGATTGCATTGGGGAAGCTGCTCAGCAACGAGCTATTTATGCCTTTGAAGCTTTTCGCAAGGAGTTGGATCGGCAGCAGGTAGACAAGGCTCTGGCATTTGGAACCTCTGCGCTTCGGCGGGCGAGCAATGGTACTGCCCTCATCGAAGCAATTAGACAGCGCACGGCTATTGCTATTGAGTTGATTGATGGTCAACGTGAGGCAGAGCTAATCTATTGGGGCGTGCGAGAGGCTGCCCCCTTGGGG
>CAZOLU010000508.1:0-2788 GCA_964580485.1 uncultured Saprospiraceae bacterium
ACGAAATCAACCGATTTTTCGTGCTATAAACTCAAAAGCGAAAACAACAATGCCTCAAACAAAACTCAAACCAATTATAAAAGAAGTCGCCAAACTGATTCAAAAACACATTGTCTCACGAGTGAATGACTCAAATCGGCTTTTGCACCAAAGGATATTTGTTTGAATCGAACCGCCATCATCAGTTCTTTGGTAATCACGATTTATAGGCAGCTTAGCACATGAGTAGAAAACGTTATCCAAGTGATATGCCTCCTGAACAATGGGAGCTGATTGAACCTTTGATTCCATTGCAAAAGCCTGGCCATGGGCGACCCAGAGAAGTTGATTTACTTTGAGTCTTAATTAGGACCGCTTTTCGGTGATTTGCCATTGAAAAGCAGGGAAGCCAAAGAATGATTGACTGAAAAACCGGATTCTATGCGCTCGTTTACTTTTTGAGCAAAGACTGGAAAGAGTTGTTTTTGTACACTCAACTCTTCTTTCATTTGTAGTAGCTCAGATTGGAACTGCGCATTGTGCTGATTTTGCTTTTCCAGCTTTGCTTTGTCATGACGGATTTCTAAATCCGTATCGTCGATGAATTGGAATCGATACCAGCCGGGTTTTTCTAAGCGATAAAGCAATTCGTAATGAGAAGAAATCGGTCCTTGCAACTCGCCGCAACCGATCCAACGTTTATCGTTTTCTTGACGAAACACCATAATGGTTCCTTGAAATCGGCGGCTGTGGAGGAAGAACTTGGTGTAGTCCTCGACGCTGGAGCCCGAAGATTTTGACGAAACTGAAACCAAAGCTTGCTGATTCTCTTCATTGGAAATGCGTCTAAATACGGATTCGGACGCATTTTTGCCAGCTTCTTGACGCGATTCGGACGCATTTGGTACGGATTCGATCCCGATCCAGACGCGTTGGTTCGCTTTCCGACCCTTTTCGTACCCATTTTGACGCATTTCTCTGCCAAATTGATTTTTACTGACGCATTCCATGCCAGTTTTCTGACAGAATCTTTCATACTTGGCATAAAGATCTTGTGATGCAATCCAGCTATTTGGATTTGTTTGGTATTGTTGCTCTAAAAACTGTTGGATCATTTCCATTCCTCTTGTGTTAAAATTTATACAGTCTTAATATTACTATAACACGAATCTTTTAAAGGTCCCCATTTTGTTTTTGACACTCCTCATACCAATAAGTCTGTGATAGGAACACTCAATCCAGAGAGAATTTAACCAAAATCCTTGGAACTCTTATTATTATAGAAATGTACCAAGAATTTTGTTATTGGCTAGGGAAGGATGATATGATCCATTTCGCAAAGCGTAGTTTGAGCACTCTTTGGTGGGTTGGAAAAAATAAAATTGGATTGCTTGTTTTGTTACTGATCCCAATTTTTCCAATTGAGACCATTGCTGATAAAGGGAATCCGGATCCAAAGGCAAGCTCAAAAATGGAAGTGGCTTCTCCACTCCAATTTACTCCCCTTTTCGCAGTGGGCGGATCGTTGGGTTATCGCTTCATTTTATCACCTTATTATCGGGATTACTCCTCTGATTCCATCCAAGGGAATTTGGTGGGAAGGTTTTTCCCAATAGGATTCAAAGGTAAGCCGTTTTTGCAAGACTCTTCGCTTCTTTCCGAATTGAGTTTTGGCTATCATCGCATCCCTCAAATTGAATCTGGAACCGGTTTAGAGTTCCATTTAGGTTTGGGATGGCACAGTAATTTCCCTTTGCGTGGCAACTGGTTCGCCTATTCGGAGCTGGTTCTGGGATATAACCTTGCTCTGGAGTTCCATCCTGCCAATAGCGATCCGAATGGTTTGTTTAGCTCAGCGGGATATGCTCGGATAGGGGCTGGAGCGGGTTACCTCATCCAAGATCGTTTTGAGATTACGCTTGGGCTGGATTATCGTACTCAATTCAATAATTCCATGAAGACGGCTTTCATGCATCATTTAACGGGGCAAGCTGGATTTACTGTGCGTTTTCAGAAGTCGGTTCCAGTGCTGGATGTAAGCAAGATCCAGATTGAGGATCTCTTTGCCGCTCATACCAAGACCTATGCGGAAAATCCAGTAGGAAGCATGGTGATTAAAAATAACTCTGGAATAGAAATTCGTGGAGTAAAGATTAAATTTTATATTCCAGAATATATGGATTCTCCCAGTGTCATACAAGAATTTCCCATATTAAAGCATAAAGCTAAAAAAGTGGTGGAGTTTCCTATCGCACTCAATCAAAACGTACTGGGATTATCCGATAGTGTTACGGTAAATGCACAAATATTGATAGAATATCCGCACGAGAAAAAGTTGTTCAAGCAGGACTATTCCAAACAATTACAGCTATATCACCCTAACGCGATGCAATGGAATGATCAACGTAAGATTGCTTCCTTTATCACACCGCTGGATAAACCGGTGATGCAACTGGCTCGCTCTATCATCAATCAGGCGACCAAACACGTTCCTCGCACCATTCCCAAAAATCTGTTTTATGCTATGACTATTTATGAGGCTATGCATGATTATGGGTTAACCTATATCCATGATCCGAACTCTCCGGTACCCGGCAATAAAATTACAATAGACTATATTCAATTTGCTCGGGAGCTGCTGAAGGTTAAAACAGGGGATTGTGATGATCTTACTGTATTGTTTTCAACGATGTTGGAAGCAATTGGTATACCGACAGCTTATGTTCTGGTTCCGGGCCACATCTTTATGATGTTCGACACTGGGATTCCTGCTGAAAATGTTGTGATGGTCTCCACAAAAGCGGGAATG
>CAZOLU010000509.1:0-2787 GCA_964580485.1 uncultured Saprospiraceae bacterium
TGTAGCCCAAAGTATGTGCAAAATTTTGATTAGCATCAAGAATCTTGCCCTGAGGGTCGAATTCAATACGAGCAAAAGAAGTATCTACTGCATTTTCTAAGGCATTCAAGCCCCATAGGGCTTCCTTTTGTGCAGTGATGTCTTTCACTATTGCCATGTAATACGTTCGCTCATCTTTTTGCAACTTGGAAAGCGTAAGTAAAATAGGAACTCTGCGCCCATCTTTACGTTCTAGTTCTAGTTCTCTCCCTACACCAATGACCTTATTCACTCCTGAGTTCAAGTTATTATCTACATAACTATTGTGAGCAGCCTTATGCTCAGTAGGAACAAACTCTCTGATATTCTTACCCAAGGCCTCTTCCTGAGTATAGCCCCAAAGTCGCTCGGCAGCTTTATTCCAAAATAGAATTTGCTTAGTTTCATCAATCAGTACGACCGCATCTGCAGCATGGTCTAGTAAGTTCTGAAAGATACCATCTTCCAGCTTTTGGGTTTTGTTTTCGGATTTCATTCAATTACAGGTTTAAAGGATTTACAAACAAAGACATCATCTCCAACAACTTAGAGCTTTGGTACATGATAAAAAAGGGGGGTCATCTTGTTTAGCATTTAGGGGAAAGGGGATCTGTTGCACATAAAGCACCTACAAAGAGTGTACTACTCAATGTAGATCATAATGGAGGAAAGCACTTTTTAAATGACTGGGGAATATTTACAAAATGCTTATATAGCAAATTTAATCATATTTATGAAAAAATAAAATATATTGCAAGCTAACTTAAGATTATTCTGGTACACTAGAACTGAGTACTGCTCCGGTCTTACCCTCTGTTTTTTCCTCACAAATAATCTCTACCTCTACCCTACGATTGAGTGGATGCCCATCTTTGTAAAGTGGCAAGGGAGCAGAACCACCATGATAAAGTGGAATAATGCGCTTGCGGTCGATGCCCTTTTGTTCTAGAATTTTTTTGATGGCCAACACTCTTTTCTTGGATAAAACGAGATTATCATAAGCATCTCCATATACATCGGTATGCCCATGTAAAACGATCTTGGACTCAGGGTATCGGCGCAAATATTGATACACCATGTTAATGGTTCTCATCGCCTGTACTCGACGAGTGATCGCCGCACTATTGTCTTCAAAGTATACATTTTTAAGGATAAAACGATGGCTACATCTAAGGTCCTCTATGTTGTTGAGTACACTTGGCATATTTTTGACGGGTTCCAAAGACTTTTGTAAAGGATTATGTGGTTCTTCTTTTTTGGTTTCGACAACCACTTTGTTTGCCGGTGAAATATCCTTGATGCTGGGGTACTTTATGTAGTTGTACTCTACATAAAAATTGGAGATCATCTGCTCCATTTTGGCCTGAGTACCCAAGGCGGGATGTTCTTTGGACTTGAGCAGGAGATCTGTAATGAGGAGGTCTGAGCTTTCATCTAGTGCTTTGTTTCCTCCACCAATGTTCAGCGTTTTCACAAAATCCGGAAACTTATCAAAGTGCAGCTCAAAGCTAAGAATATCTCCTCTTTCCACCTCAAATGTAATTTTATCCGTTTCGGGCAACCAAAGCATTTGTAAGTTGTCGTTGATACGCACATTAAGCAGATCTGCGGGTCGAGTCAGTGACTTTTGCTGATTGGGACGAGTTCCATAGCTAGGCATGGTAGCAAAATAGGCATGTTCAGTATTTTTGCCGTAGAGCTCGATGCTGCCCTTTTCATTGACAACCAAACGCAGATGAATAGCAATTTGATCTTTGTAGTACTCTACCTTGGATACCAATACTCGAAGGTTGCGTTGCCGATATTTGGGGAGATAATCGGTGTGGGTGGTCTTTGCTACAATATTGATCTCTCCATTGGATTGTGCTTGTAGGGGCTGCCCTATCTGGCTAAGCCAAAAGCTTAGTAGGATAGTTAGGCATACAGCAATTGGGGAATTTGATGCAAAACTAGGTGTCATGGGATTTTAGGTTTTATATTTGGTATTTTGTTTTGATACGAACTCCTTGGTCTTTTAATGTTTTATCGTTTTCAATAGATCGTTTTATAATGGGTTATCAGGCTACTGGTCCTGACATAGCTACCTGCTTCATCTCCTCGGCCATTTCTTTACCTAGATAATTATCGATAACATAGTGTATAAGGTAGAGTGCAGGCGTTAGTGCCACAGCTACAATAAATTTGTAGCTATAATTGACTGCGCCAATCGCTAATATCTTAGAAATTGGCCAATCTGCACCAATTCCAAAAGCAATATACAATACCACAAAGCTGTCTATCAATTGAGAAACTAGGGTAGAGCCCGTAGCTCTTAACCAAATTTGCTTCTCCCCAGTTATTCGCTTGATGCGCTGAAAAACCATTACATCCACAATCTGCCCAACCAAAAAAGCTCCAAGAGAACCAATAATAATCCAGAGTCCCTGCCCAAAAACGGCTTGAAAAGCACTTTGCATATCAGGTACACCCGAAGATTTATTACTTTCCCCCCACCAAGATGCAGGACTTAGATAAATGGCTAAGAATACCATGATAAAGGCGTATATAATGAGCAAGACTGCACCATTCGACAAAAAACGCACCCCCCTTGCCCCAAAGTACTCATTGATGACATCCGTCATTATAAAGACCACTGGCCAGAGGATTACTCCCGCAGTGAGTTCTAGGTTGAGGTTGTAGCCAAAGATGTTCCAGCTTACGGGGTCCATCCCAACCGTTTGTTCAAAAGAAAACACCTTTGAAAGAACAGGATCCACCTTACCGGCTATC
>CAZOLU010000510.1:0-2757 GCA_964580485.1 uncultured Saprospiraceae bacterium
AGCTGAGCATTCAGTTGCTTGGGCGTATAGTTTTGCCTGTATTCCTATTTTTTATGCATTCTATGGGGCTCAACACAAGGGGGCTGAAAAAAAAATCAAAGTCTACCCAGCAAATGGTAGGCTTTTTCAGCTTTATATTTATTGCAACCCTCGCTTTGATCATCTGGGGTGGTTGGCCTCTGATTAGTATCTTGGTGCTGCATACTTGGGCGATGTTGCTCTTTGCCAAAACAGAAAGTTTTCTACAAATCAAAATAGGTAAGGGCTGGCGACAAGCGATGATTTTATCTCAAATTGGCTTTCTCATTGTCCTCAACTTTATTCACTACTCTTTGAGTCTTGTCATTTTAGGTGTTTTCTTGCTCATTGCCAAAGTTGGGAATCTTCTATTTTCAGAATTTATACTTTTGTATGCATATACCCTACAAAGAGATCGTTTTGACGCGCTTCATTGGTGGGATAAAAGACAGCGATCACCTAAAATATGGGATAAGGCTATACAGATTTTGCTAAATCGTAGATTTTTGGAGTCTATCGTCCGCATCATCAACGCCTTTTTAAAAAGCCATCAGCAACCACAACGCCAATTGCGTTATGCTCCGGTAGTCCTCCATGCATGGATTGCCCTTCGCCGCTATCAAATTCTGCCCAATGACCTCGTATTGCATGCAGCCGCAGCACTTTTAAAACAAAAGAACCCACAACAAGCTAGCTACATTATCGGAACTGCTAGTAATTTGGAACTTATGCAATATTGGATTCAACAAAGCCAAAAAACACCCGCAATGGCAGCTTTGCTCCAAGACTTTATTGATTTATTGGGACAGGTGCTAGAGCATTATATCCAACAACCCTTTTCGCTCAAGTCTAGCTCTATACAAGAACATCAATTTATTCAAAAACTCGATCAGTTTCTCGATGAACTACCTCAACAAATGGAGGAAACAGCTTTGCAAGAACAAATGCAGTATGCTTTTGGATTGTTCTACATGACGATAGGGATTTCCAAAAATATTTAAAATTCATTTCACTTTAATCAAATAATTAACCATGAAAATTCTACAACTCAGTCTACTCCTTTTGTTTAGCTTACAATTTATGGCTTGTAATGAGCAAAAACCTCAAGATAAAAAGCAGGAGGAGGAAAAAAAAATTACAAAAGAGGAATTAAAAGAAGAGGAAAAGCCCAAGGAGGCAGCCCCTAAATCTATGAAAGATCTACTTCAGGGAGAATGGAAAGCTAAAGAGGGCATGGGATTTCTCTCTTTCAAGGGAGATACGGTAGATATGAATCCTATGGGGGTTTATACCTATACTATTGATGAAGCTACTCAAGTGATTTCCTATACCCCTATTGATGGAAATGGAGTGGCACACAAAAATAAGATTACAAAGCTGACGGAAGATGAATTTATAGAAGATCCAGCAGAGGATGGTAGCGGACAGCACGAGGAATATGTGAGACCCTAAAAATACTTCGATACTAAGACAAAATAAAAATGGGTAAGGAGTTGCATGACTCCCTACCCATAACTATTTTAGGTTTAGTGCTAGGCTAATGCATCACCTGAAGTTGCTGCGCCGCAAGCGGCTTGCCCTCGCTCGACAAACGAAGGAAATAAGCACCTGCAGGCCAACTTGCGGTATTCAAATCCAAGTGCAAAGCCCCTTGCAGCCCATACAATTGCTCCTGGTACATTACCTGCCCTAAGCTATTGTAAACAACTAGGTCAAGCTGCTCTAAAAGTAAATCAGTATAAACTTCTAGTACAGTTTGCCCATCGGCAGGATTGGGGTAGAGCTGGCTTTCTAAAGTAGTAGAACTAGCCGTCCAAATCCCAACAGGAGGATTAAATTCACAGCCCAAAGTGCCTACAACTTCGCAATAGCGCTGCGAAAACTCTTGCAAAAACCAATTCGCAATATCGGCATCGTGAATAATCAAGGTATTTTCATCATTATTCTCCTCTGCATTAGCCGACCAGTTGTGTGAACCTGTAACCACCAAGGGATCAGAATTGGGGGTATTGGCATCAACAATAGCATATTTGTGGTGAATATCCTCTGAATGATTATCGGCAAGTACATCCACTCCTGCATTCAACAACCCTGTATATTCCTCTCCTTGGTCACCAATATTGTTGATAATACCTGCTACGGTTTCTCCCGAATTGTATCGATCTAATACAGCAGTTGCCAAATCATCATTGGTGAAGGTGAGTAAACAGAAAGCTAGATCCCCTCCTGCGGAAAGCAAAGCCCGTTCAATCTGATTGGTGACATTATCGGAAGGTGAGAAATAGCACTCTACATATTTTCCTCCAATCATAAAGTGGTGCGGGGTATCATCCAATTTCTGACTTCCCACCCGACTATTCGTAGCATTAGGAGTAGCATTATCACTTCCCCACATCTCCTCAAATTCCTTTTCATAAGTACGGGTCAAACTCTGATCTTGAATCAAGACTACATTATTAAAATCGGTGTTGATGTTGTTGGAGGTCAAATTCATTGAACCGGTCCAAACATAACTACCATTGACCGAGTTGGCATCAATTGCCAAAAATTTGTTATGCATCAAAAAAATGGGATTGACATACAAAACGGGGAAAACTGGTGCTGGATTTAATGCAGTATTGGCTGTGTTGGCAGCATTGGCAATATAGCGTACCCGTACTCCACGATTGTGAGCATCTTCTAAGGCGTCTACAATGGCACTAACATTGATATTGTAAGCAGATACGTCAATAGTGGCTT
>CAZOLU010000511.1:0-2724 GCA_964580485.1 uncultured Saprospiraceae bacterium
CTCCTACTATATCAAAAAGGCAAAATTGCCGCTTAATATTTAACGAAGTATTGATTGAATAGATTGTTTTAAATTGGGGATCTCCTTATTCCAAAAATCTACAGTGATAAAATAATTACCCTCTGCCAATCCTGTAATTTTTAAGTTTTTAATGGGTTTACTATATTGCAGCTTATTATCAACGCTTAGATAGAAATGCTGTCCAGTGGGAGAAAAAACAACTAGGTTAGATTGTGCTTTTAAATTTATTGCATTCCAACAACAAATCAAGAAAATCATTGTTGACCAAAAGAACTTCATAGGCTTATATTAGTTTATGTGTTGTAAAATTACAGCTTAGGAGTGATTGCAAAAACCATACAAAATTAAGCCTTTCCAGTAAAAATACCAATGCAAATGCAAGCAAGTGAAAAAAAGATCGCCTATCAACATGCAGCTAGAGAAATCAAAGCAGTATTGCTAGGAGAATCCAATATGATCCTAAAAATGGCTACGATTAATTGTATTCTCAAACAACATCTCCCTTATTATTTTTGGGTAGGGTTTTATTGTGTTCATCACAATAGTTTGATGGTCGGTCCCTACCAAGGTACACTAGGCTGCTTGCATATTCCTTTTTCTAAAGGTGTTTGTGGCCGAGCAGCCCGAGAGCGCAGCACCCAAATTGTAAAAGATGTCCATGCCGACCCAGAGCATGTGGCCTGCGACAGTCGCAGCAACTCAGAGATTGTGCTACCTGTCTTCGATTATACAGGTCAATTGATTGCTGTCTTTGACGTAGATAGCACTGAAATCGCTTCCTTTGATGAGGTGGATCAGGAATTTTTAGAAGCGATTTTAGAAGAGCAGTTTGCAAAAGCACCTTTAGAGCTTAACTATACAGCATCCGCCTAAAGGAGTAGATGCTGAACAAGGAGCTACTCTGATTCCTTGCTCAGCATCCCAACAGCTAAACATCCAAATACTTATAGCTCTTGTTTTTTTATCCGAAGAGACCTTTTCCTCCTCCTCCAAATAGATTTTTGGCCTTATCCGCAAGATTTCCTAACTCCCCCTCAGCGCCTCCAGTATAGCTTTTCAATTGTTCCAAAACTTGGCTAAAGCTTCCAAAATCCTTAACCGAACTTAGATCAATATTGAGATTAGGTGCAAACTGCTTTACTTGTTCCATCAACTGACTCAACCAGCCTTTACCTTCTTCGAGATCATCTCCTTCTTTAAAGTTGTTTAATTTAGACAGTAAATCCTGAATATCCATGATTCCATAATTTAGATCGTTAATAATAATTCAAAAATACAAAATCTATCTATCAACAAGAATCAATATTTTGATAAATGTATAAAATAGCTCCAAGCACTAGGCTAGCAGTCTAATCAACAGCTTCATGAGCTGTTCGAATGCCCCAATTTCAATTGTAGTTCAAAAGATACAGCAAATAATCGCATTCCCATAGAACAAGTCCAAAACTCCCCTCCCCAATAGGGAGCAGCGCTCATTTTTGCAAACCACTGTTTAACTTTCCTTATAGTATTCGTCCATCTCCCTGTTGCGCGTTTGTGAGCCTTGTGCTCTACCGAAGCCGATTGAAATTCGGTACTTGGAGGCTCCAGCCCTGTTTTTTCATCATCTATTACCTCCTTAGAACATCCCAAAACAGTATATACTTCAGCCTTGGTTGGCCCTTGCCATAATACTCCCTTTCGATTCTCCTGCTTGTTGATGGCCTGTGCATAAGACCTCAACATCAAACCAATACTTTCTGCCAGCGTTCTCATGCGCTTGCGCTCTGGGACAAAGAGACTTAAATGTTTGACATGGACGAGTATATGTATTTCATGAGGGCGCAAATCATAGGCGATAATATCTGCATAAGGGCAGATGTAGGTCATCATTTTTTTAATAAAGTACGGATAATTTCGCTCCTGAAAAAAAACAGGCTGCCCTCCACAACCTGCATTGTAAATGTGGTAAATCCCACCGCTTACAAATTGCAACATAATCTCTGTTTTGGGGTGTAGTATCATTTTTACAATCGAATATTCTGCCCCAAAATTAGAGTAGAAGATGTTGAATTGCAAGTTTATTTTATTTTGAATTTTTAAAATTTGGGCTATTCGTGTGTGTATGCGTGGGTGTGTGTATGCGTGGGTGTGCGCGCCTGCGCGAGCAACGTTCTTGGTTATCAAGAACGTTGCTAAAAAACAACACTCCTGCCCTTTATCCCCTCCCCTCATTCACCTAAAATATGACGTTCAATTCTTATAGCAGGTGTCTTACGTGCCAGCAACGTCCTAGATCATCTAGGACGTTGCTCACACGCACGCATGTACCTGCAACGTTGCTAATCAACGTTGCAGGTGTAGCATACAGCCCAAGAGTACAACACCCCGTCCTCATCGCACGAATGCCAATAAATTCCAACCTTAACACCCAAAAAGCTCCACCCATAAAAAGCCTAGACCTTTACAATAAAAGCTTGAGTTCGCTCCCATTTCATTGATTTTTTGTAACTGTTTAGCCCCTAAAGTTGCTGAACCCTAAAGGGAACGGCTTGATCAAAGTCGGCTGCTAGGATCCTTTCGCTTCGCTCAGCCCCTCATCTATGACGAGGAGCAAAGCATCCTGCAGCTTAAAAGTTTTCGAATCCTTTCCCGAAGGGCTCAGTCTATTTTTTGCAAAAAAATAAGGCTGAGAGGATCGAAAATTGACAGCAACCCAGCCCT
>CAZOLU010000512.1:0-2716 GCA_964580485.1 uncultured Saprospiraceae bacterium
GACTGGAATTTAACAAGTAGATAGAAATTTAAACATGCTCTAACCATATTGCTGCTTGTTAGGAACTATACTGAAAATATAGAGAATTGTTTAGCATGAAAATACACAAAGACCTCAACCATCTAGATTCGTTCAAAAATGCTGTGCTAACTATTGGATCTTTTGATGGGGTGCATCGAGGGCATCAACACATTATTCATCGCTTGCAGCAAATTGCTCAGACTATTGAGGGAGAAACGGTACTTTTAACCTTTGATCCCCATCCTAGAATTGTGCTGGCGCAAGAAAAAGGAGAAGCCCCTAAGGTACGTCTATTAACCACCTTAGAGGAGAAAGCAAAATTATTGCAACAATATGGAGTTGACCACTTAGTGGTGGTACCATTTAGCAGAACCTTTGCCGCTCAAAGTCCTGAAGCTTATATCCAGAATTTCTTAGTAGATCATTTTCATCCCAAACGTATTGTGATCGGTTATGATCACCGTTTTGGGAAAGGAAGAGCAGGAGATGTTGTCTATCTCAAACAGTTTGAGCAAAGTTGTGCTTACCAGGTCATTGAGATTTCTAAGCATGAGGTTGATGATATCGCAGTAAGCTCTACCAAAGTGCGCAGTGCTATTGCAGAAGGAAAAGTTAAACTTGCACAGAAATTGATGGGACATCCCTATCCTATGACGGGCACAGTGATCTCAGGCTTAAAGTTAGGCCGAGAGTTGGGTTATCCTACCGCTAATCTTCGAGTTAACTATGCTTACAAGCTGATTCCCAAAGATGGGATTTATGCAGTTTTGGTGCATTATCAGCAAAAGGCATACAAAGGGATGCTGTATATTGGTAATCGACCAACCGTAGATAAAAATTTAGAAAAAACCATAGAAGTTCATATCTTCGATTTTAATCAAAACATCTATGAGGAAGAAATCCAATTAGATTTTATTGAATTTTTGAGAGGAGATGCCAAGTTTGATACCTTGTCGGCTTTAAAAGCACAATTAGCGGCTGATCAACAAGCTGCACTGTCGGCTTTAGCTCCCATCCAACTCTAAACCCAGATTGCTGTGCAAGCATTAAGCATACATCGCCCCAAAGTAGCTGTAGTCATTCTCAACTGGAATGGCCGTCATTTTTTGGAGCAATTCCTCCCTTCCGTATTGCAGTCGCTCTATCCTAATATGGAGCTGTATGTAGCCGATAATGGGTCTACGGATGACTCGATTGATTTTTTAAAGTCCTGGGGCTTTGAGCTTTTTGTACCTACGGCCGATAATCCCTTACCTCCTCCCGCCCCCCAAAGAGCAAGAATGGGGAAATACATCATCAAGTTGGCTGAAAATTATGGCTTTGCAGAAGGCTACAATCTTGCTCTATCGCAAATCACTCATGCCGATTACTTTGTTTTGCTCAACTCGGATGTAGAGGTAACCCCCGATTGGATTGATCCTGTTGTAGAGCTGATGGAAAAAGATCCACAAATTGCTGCTGCTCAACCCAAAATTCTAATGCACTCGCAAAAAGAATTGTTTGAACATGCGGGCGCCGCAGGCGGCTTTATCGACCGCTGGGGCTATCCCTTTTGTCGTGGGCGTATCTTTTCCGAACTTGAAGAAGATCATGGGCAATATCAACAAGCCAGCGAGATTTTTTGGGCAACAGGAGCAGCGCTATTCGTTAGAGCACCTCTGTACAGCGCTTTAGGTGGTTTGGATGGAGATTATTTTGCACACATGGAAGAAATCGACTTCTGCTGGAGACTCAAACGTGCCAATTACAAACTCATTTACTGCCCTCAATCCAAGGTTTTTCACGTAGGTGGAGGCACCCTACCTAAAAGCAATCCCCGAAAAGATTATCTCAACTTTAGGAATAGCCTGTCTACTCTGTTGAAAAATAAAGAAGGGGGCTTTACTATTTGGACAAGTATTTTTGTCCGTCTCGTTTTAGATGGGGTGGCTGCGCTCATGTTTCTAAGCAAAGGCTACTTCGCAGGAATTTGGATGATTGTTCGGGCGCATTGGACCTTTTTTATTCAAATTCCCAAGCTATTGAAAAAACGCAAGGAAATTCAGACAAGGATTAAAGCTCATGCTTATCAAAAACAGGTCAACACCAACAAAAAAGGAATATTCAAAGGGAGTATTGTTTGGCAACATTATATTCGAAAAGTAAAAAAATTCAGTGAACTTCCTACTCATCTTTTTCATTAGTATGATATACTAACTCTAGTTGAAACAATCAAAGCTTTAAGACATACTTTGAATCATCAGTTATGCATGTAAAAACCTCAAACACTTATTTTAGCGCAAAACATAGAACTCAAGATCTTCAGCGTTTGCAAAACGAAAGTTTTGACCTACTTGTAATAGGAGGGGGGATTACTGGAGCAGGAATTGCTCTAGATGCCGTGAGTCGTGGACTTAAAGTAGCTTTGGTGGAACAAAAAGACTACGCTTGGGGTACAAGTAGTCGATCAACCAAACTGGTGCATGGCGGATTGCGTTATCTTAAACAGTTAGAAATTAAGTTGGTGCGAGAAGTGGGCTTAGAACGTGCTATTGTACATAACAATGCTCGACATATTGTGATTGCAGAGCGTATGCTTCTCCCGATCATCAAAGGGGGCTCTTTGGGTAAAGGTACAAGTGCACTGGCTCTTTGGGTTTATGATCGCTTGGCTAAGGTTAAAGCAAGTGAGCGCCGCAAGATGCTATCCAAGGCG
>CAZOLU010000513.1:0-2698 GCA_964580485.1 uncultured Saprospiraceae bacterium
CCAAAGACAGGACGTATATCATCTAGTCTTTGGGTCTTTTAGTCTAGTATCTAAGCGTCTAGCCCATTATGCCAAGCCAATGCTATTCGTTGCTCTATGGGCTCAAGATAAGGAGGGACTCCTATTTTTACCCTAAAAAACATACTTACCAAAACATTACGGCAATACCCATGTTGGCAAAACCACCACTCAAGGTGCTAAAATTGTCGCCAGTAGCATAGGTATAGCCCCCTTGCAAATACCAATTGAAATGTTGAGTAGCTACAAGATTAAGCCCCAATAGTGGGGTGAACTGAAAGCCACCGCCTACATCTGTTCGGTTGATGCCCCCTAATTCTATCCCAAAATAAGGAATCATCGCCTTGCGTTTGATCTCTCGTTCAAAAGACATATTACTACCTAAACTGAACATAAACAGATCGGTATCGGGTTGCTCTAAGCCCTGCATCAGATTAAAACGGCCGTAAAATCGAAAGAATCCAGGTCCCTTATAAGCAGGGCGTGTTACCGTATAAAAAGTAAACTCCGTAGTCACTCCATGGAAAAAGCCGACCTCATCCCAATCTCTGGGCATAAAAGCTCCATAACCTATACCAGGTACCAGATAGTTGTCATGGTCTAGTGCTGGATTCATATTCACTTTCTTGGGGCTTTGTGCCGATAAATTCATGGACAAAATGCTGGCAACAAATAAAAACAATAAATTTTTCATAGTTGTGTGTGTTTAATGAGTTTGGGTGTTCTTATACATAAAACCGTACACCAATTGAAATTCGATGAATTTTACTGAATCCTAAAGGATACAGCTTGCGCAGTTGGATTAAAAATTACTCCTTAAAGGGTTAAACTTTATGATCTACGCAAGTCGTTGCCTTTAGGCTTCGAAAATATGTACGGTTTTATATTCTTATAGAACCTTTTTCAAATGGGGAGATGAAGGAAATTGTTTTTTTGGTGTGTGTTTTTTACTTTGATTTTTTTGAATAGTTGTTGAATTAAAATTCAAAGCTTATGCCAACTTTTAGGAGAAAGCAAGTGGAAAGTCTGAGCTTTTGAGTATTTTTGAAGACTTTTAGAATTTCTTAACTCCCTCAAATCAGTAGCTTATGTCGATTCAGGGGCAAATTTTAAGAAAGGGTTTAATGTGGCATTTTCGCTCTGCTTCTCAGACCAAGCATCAGCCTGCTGCGCTTCAACAACGTACCCTTTTGTATTTATTAAATTCTGCGGCTAAAACTGCTTTTGGAAGCCATTATAATTTTGGAAAGATTCGTTCAAGTGTCAATCCTATCAAAGCTTTTCAAGAAAGCGTACCATTTACGGACTATGATGGCATCTATGCACAATGGTGGCATCGGCTCTTGGAGGGCGATAGCCATGTAACTTGGCCAGGACAGCCTAGTTATTTTGCTTTGAGTTCTGGTACTTCGGGGAGTCCTAGTAAGAAAATTCCAGTAAGCAAGGCGATGTTGTCGGCGATGCGGCAGAGTAGCAAATTTATGTTTGCTCATTCTACACAATGGGACTTGAAAGATATTTACCATCATCAGTTTTTGATTTTGGGGAGTTCCTCCAATTTTGTAAGACAGGGAAATGTACTGATGGGTGATATTTCTGGGATCAACGCGAGTCGTGTGCCAGCTTGGTTTCATCGTTTTTATAAACCGGGCAAAGAAATTCTCAAAATCGCCAATTGGGAAGAACGGGTAGAGGCCATCGCCGAAAGTGCACCTCTTTGGGATATTTCGGTACTAGCAGGAATTCCCTCTTGGGTACAAATGATGATGGAGCGTATCTTAGAGCGCCATGGGTTGACAAGTTTGATGGAAATTTGGCCCAACCTAGAAATTTATGTTTCTGGAGGGGTCGCCTTGGGGCCATACAAACAGCGATTCAAGCAGTTGATCGGAAAGGAGGTACATTTTTTAGACACCTACAACACTTCGGAAGGTAATCTGGCTTGTCAGACCCGTTTGGATAATGACTTGATGCCTATGGAGCTGATCCTGAATAATGGAATCTTTTTTGAATTTATCCCTTTTGATGAACAAAATTTTGAAGTGGGCTACCCTAAACCTGATGCTGTGGTGCATACGATTGCAGAGGTGGAGGAGGGGATCGACTATGCTATTGTTTTGAGTACTTGTGCTGGGGCTTGGCGTTATTTGCTAGGGGATACGGTAAGTTTTTTGAACAAAGCTAGAGCCGAACTGAAAATCACAGGGCGCATCAAGCATTTTTTGAGTGTTTGTGGCGAACACCTTTCGGTTGATAATATGAATGCTGCTATTGAAAAATTAGAGCAGCACCTCGGTATCCAAGTACAGGAATTTACGGTGAAGGCGGTATCTGTGGATAATCATTTTGAACATCACTGGTTTCTAGGTTTTGAACAAGGGAAGGTTCCTTCAGCCGTAGAACGTATTGCAAACCTGATTGATGTAGCACTTTGTGGGTTGAATGATGATTATCAAACTGAACGGCGGGATAATTTGTTGAAAAAAGTAAAAGTGGAGTGCTTGCCTACGGCTTGTTTTTGGGAATGGATGAAAGCCACTGGACGCTATGGCGGACAGTCTAAGTTTCCAAGAGTCTTGAGCGACCAACAATTTAAAGATTGGCAGTATTTTATCAAAAAAAGAAGCTAAGTAATGGTCAAAAAATAAATCCCCGATTTTAATTATATTTGGTGACTATT
>CAZOLU010000514.1:0-2684 GCA_964580485.1 uncultured Saprospiraceae bacterium
CCATTTGGCGTTTCTGCTTCCTTATTATTAGGCACAAACAACCTTTTAGAAAATGCTGAGCTAGAAACAATCTCATCATCATTTAATTGAAGTTTGACCACCTCATATTCTTGATTCATTTTTTCCTTATTCTCTAACTGCCTTCTCTCTTCTGTATCTTCTCTTTTATATTTCAATTCCACCAAATCCAAAGGAGCAGGCAAATAAATATCACCTTTAATCTTGTAGTAAATCTGCTGTATTTGTATTTGCTCACTTGCTTTAATATTTTCTTCGGAATACCCTTTCTCAGATAAATACAAACTCCGCAACGCCCCATAAAACACACTTGGCGGTGGGGGGAAAATACCTGTAGCCCAAGTGGATTCGTCCATTCCAAAAGGCTTGCCGTCTCTGAAAAATAAGGTGTCTAAGGCTTTGATTCTGATTCGCATAATTTTATTGGTCTTGGGTGGTTTTACGGGTTAAGAAATCGGCTACTTGCAAGGCATGGATGAAGTTTTGGACGGGTTTTACTTCTAAACTTCCTATTTTCTGTGCCTTCCAAAGTGCAAAAACATTTTTCTGCATCGTTTTTACATCACTATCAGATACCTGTTTTTTATTTTTTGCCCTATCTACTAGGCGGTCAATTTCTGCTTTTACAATATTATCGAAACCTGAAAAATCATCTTTTTCCAAGCCTCCTAGCTGCATGAGTTCAACGGTTAGGCTTTGAATAAACTTAGAGGAGAAATTGGCTTCTCTGTCCCCTTCTTTTTTGAGGTTTTTAACTATTTCATCCAGTATTTGCCAGTGTTTGACTGTATCAGCATCATTCCCCCACCTCATCACGGTTTCCTGAATCTCGCCAGAGTGTTTCATGGCGGTGATGGCGAAGGCGTTTCGGTTGCCATCGTTCTTGGCTTTTTTCTCTGTTTTGCGGGCGGTTTTCAGCACCTCGGCAAGGGGCATTTTGTAATGGGCGATTACGATTCCTGCGGAGAATGTGAAATTTTCTCCTTCTTTTTTGAAAGCTTGTAATTCCGTATTCTGATTGATAGTTGTATCGAAATTTTTTCTCAATACTTTCATCACGTCAAATAAGTCATGCACATTCACCATGCCCAAAAAATCGTCTCCACCAGCATAAATTGTAGCTCCTTGAGGCTTACTTACAATTTCCTTCGCTTCATCTGCAAACTTCGCCAGAAGTCGTGAAAAAGTTGTGTGGAACTCTTTTAGGTTTGTGTTTTCTTTCAGCTTTGAACCGGAAAGCCATTTACCCATATTATCGCCATCAAAAATGATGAGGGCGTAGTATTTGGTGAATGGAACACCTGCCTCTTTGAATTTGCCTTTGAGGATTTTATGTTCCTTTTTAGCAATTTCTAGCTGCGCTTCACAAGGAATTTGCTTGCTTATGAGGTTCTCCTCATAGTAAAACTGTTCATCCCACTCTACCCAATCTTTTCCATTTATTTTTATACACCCTTCTTTTTCAGCTTGATACAGAAGATTATCTCTACCAAATACTTTTTGGAACTCAGAGCTATCAACTTTCGATAGGCTGTTCATCAAAGCAATTTTGGCAGTAGAAGGGAAGCTATCCTTATATAACCCACGACTTAAGTCGTGGGCTGGGTCGTGGGCTGGTGCATAATAAAATCGCTTTACAAAACTGACTGCACTGAGCCCTTCCCCTGGGTTGAGTTGGTTTCCATGGACTAAAGTGCCATTTTCAATGAAACTAGGTTTCTGACCTCGTTCGGTTTTACGATAAAACAACGCATTCCGCTCTCCATCCAAGCTGCACTTCCTGCCCTGCTCGCCAATACCAGCATAAGAGTATTGCTCAAAAGTCCGCACGTTTTTGATACTGCCTACCAAGGCTTCCAAATTGCTGTAGGCGGTTTTATAATCATTCTCTTTTATCTCCTCGAACGCCCAATGGATGTCCAACAGTTGGGAGATTTGTTGGTTGAAGCCTTTGGGTTCGGAAAGTTTTTGAAGCTTTAGTGTTTCATCAGCTAATTTGAGCCATTTATCTCGAATTGCTTTTTCAATATTCTTTCCGACTTCTCTTAAGTTGTCTGTTGAAGGTATTTGAGCTATGAATCTATTGGGCAGAGATAAATCAAAACTATTCTTATTTAAGGTCAATTCATCAGCTTTTTCCTTTTTTATATTCGGAAAAATCACATTTTCATTCCCAATAATTTTTATGCCTTGCCAGCATAATAGCGACAATATCCGACTGCCCGCAAATAAATCTTGCGCTTTTCTAGCTTGCTCAATGAAAGTTTGCACGGGGCTGATGGTGAGTAAGAATAGGTATTGGTTCATAATTCTTGGTATATTTTTTCGATTTGTGATTTGAATACTGGGAGGTCGTTATAAATAACTTGCCAGATAAATGGCGCACTGACCCCGAAATATTCGTGAATAAGCAAGTTTCTGAGGGCAATGATTTTCCCCCATACCACCTGCGGATAATTGCCGCGCAGCTCTTCCGATAAATGGTTGGATGCCTCACCAATAATTTCAAATTGGCGAAGGCAGGCGTGCAACAGCATAACGTTGTCAGCAAAGTCATCAAATCCGACTCCTTGTGTCCATTCTTCTAAAAGACCAATGGCTTCGGCTATGTGTTCGATACGGGTTTTATCGCCCAGTTTATCCTTTTTCATAAATCAGGATTTTTT
>CAZOLU010000515.1:0-2677 GCA_964580485.1 uncultured Saprospiraceae bacterium
TTCGTATTTCAAGTTGTATTCCAGAAAATCCCACAGTTCTATTAAATTGAAAAATTATCATTATGAAGATTCCTACACTATCGATCTTAATGCTACTCTTTTTGGGCATTTCTTCGACTTTCGCACAAGACAAAGGTTACCACATCAAAGTGAAATTGGATGGATATGAAAACGACACCTGTATTTTGGGCTATCGCTTGGGTGCCAAAACCTATGTAAAGGATACCGTGGTTGGTCGAAACAAAAAGGGTTATTTTGAATTTAAAAAAGATACCTTTTTAAGAGGTGGAGTGTACCTGATTCTCACCAAACCAGAAAACTATTATTTTGAATTTTTGGTACCTAATGATGATGAACAACATATTACCATTCAAACCAAACCAGAAGGAGCTGATTTCACCAAAAACCTGAAAATTACAGGATCGCCTGACAATGCAGCTTTTGTAGACTACCTACATTTTCTAGGGGAAAGAGGTAGAAAAAACAAGGAACTACAAGAAAAGCTACAAGACCCAAAAACCTCGGAGGAGGAAAAGAAAAAACTACAGGAGGAAATCAATAAGATTGGTCAAGAGGTAGAGCAATATCAAAAAACTATGATTGCCAAAAACCCTGACTACCTCTCTAGCAACCTGATTCAAGCAGCACAGCAACCTAAGGTTCCACAAGAAATTCAGGATAAAGGTCAAGAACCTGCCTACCGCTACTACAAAGCACACTATTGGGATGGCTTCAACTGGGGAGATGCTCGTCTGATTCGCACACCAATCTTTGAGCAAAAAATTGAGTTTTACACCGACAAACTCACCATTCAAGACCCCGATACGGTCATTCAGTCAGTAGACTATATTCTTCAAAATGTTTTAAAGGCAGGTGATAAGGATATGTTCCAGTTTGCCGCAGCACATCTTTTGAATAAATATGCCAAATCCAAAGTCATCTGCATGGATAAGGTCTATGTACACATTGGTTCTAAATACTACTGTGATACTGAAAAACCCGACTGGATCGACCAAGAGCAATTGGATAAGATCTGTGAAAATGTACAGGATTTGCGTTACTCACTTTGTGGGCAGCAGGCACAGCCTATAGAATTGACCAATATTGCCACCAAGAAGCCCGTCAATCTGTACTCCCTCAAATCAAAATTTGTGGTCGTTTATTTCTGGGACCCCTCTTGTGGTAATTGTACTAAAACTACCAAGCGACTACTGCCCGTTTATGAAAAATGGAAAAATAACGGCTTGGAGATCTACGGCGTTTGTAGCAAAAATATTGATGAAGTGAGCGAATGTGAGAAAAAAATCAAGGATTTGGACATCAAGTGGATCAACACCACTGACAAATCTTACCCATTAGCTATGATCAAAAAGCTTTACAACGTCAAGGTCAATCCATTTATCTTCTTATTGGATAAAGACAAAAAGATTATGTACAAGCGTCTTGATCCTAAACAAATCGATGAGATCCTTACAAGAGAAATCGGAGATATTGAAGTAGATCCCGAAATTCAGAAAAAAATCAATGCTCCTGTTGATGATAAAAAGAAAGGACATTAGGCCTTTTAAAGTTTTCGATCTAAAAAACCACTAGAAATACAAGCCATCTTCCCTAAAGGAGATGGCTTGTTACTTACAGCCACTTACCAACGCTTCCATTCCACCTCATGCCCCTCATAGCCCAAGGGCATTTCCAAAATACGATACATCGCCTCCAAACGCTTGCGAGGGATTTGAGCTCCACGATGCTCCCAAACTCGCTTTTGAGTAGTTTCCAAATAATACCACTCAAATCGAGGGTTGTATACCGACAAGCTGCGCAGCAGTCGCATCCGCAAATCCGAAGTCAAATTGGTGCTATTCCAGATAAAAGACTGTTGCTTTGCTGCAAAGCCTTTGGCTCGATCATAAGCCAACTGCGCCACACGCCCCTGCGCCTTTTTATCCTCAAAGCCCACTTTCAACTCCTTGCGAATTTCATCCAAACTAATCATCGGCAAATCAAAAGAATTCGCAAAATGATCCTTGCCACTACCCGCAATCCCACTCATCACCACCACCTTAAATTCTGTATCATCATACAACTCTACCGGCCAATGCTCCCCTTTGATAAAATAGCGAAACTTCGAGTGTTCATTGGCAAATTGATAAGGCTGTAACCAACAATTGGCCTCCTTACAAAGCTCTTGATACAACTCAATACGCTCCAAAAAGTCATTTTCATCCTTGCTAATCCGCCCAATCATATCCGCCTTGGCAAAGAGGTACAACAAATGATTAGGTACTCGTTGCGAGTACAAAATTGCATCTCGATGTGGCTTGTCAGAACTCAGCCACCAAATCGGCTTGCCATGCAAGCGTACAATCGCACAAATTTGCTCTCGCAGCTCCAAATCCAAGTCCCAAAGTAGCTGACGAGCCATCTTCTCCCCCACTTTTGCATGTCGAGGAGAGATGACACGACCTTCTGCATTGGTTTCCGTCGTAACAGGTTTTCCAATATCGTGCAGGATCGCCGACCAGCAAAGCACCAACTGCTCTTTGGCCGACAAATCCTGGTATTCGGGCAGATTGATCACTGCTTCCAAGACCATCTTTGTATGCGTCCAAACATCCCCTTCAGCATGCCAAATCGCATCCTGCGGACAAGCCATCATTGCCTCTACCCAAGGCAAGGA
>CAZOLU010000516.1:0-2670 GCA_964580485.1 uncultured Saprospiraceae bacterium
TTGCTATTTTAGTGACTGCATTTACCGCAGGGCATTCTGTTGCCCTAGCCTTAGCTACACTAAATATTGTTCCAGTTTATCCTCCACTTATCGAATTTTTGATTCCAGTTACTATTTTGGCTTCTTGTATTCACAATATTCTTCAAAACCCCATGGATAAAATGCCTGCAAGTCAACAACCCAAAAGAAATAATAGCATCACTTATATAGGAGTACTACTTTTTGGACTCATTCATGGACTAGGCTTTTCAAATTTTTTACGGGAGACCTTGGTTGAATCTGAAAGTATTTTTACTCCACTACTTGCTTTTAATTTGGGACTAGAAGTAGGACAACTTTTAATTGTTTTTGTTATATTCCTTATCAATTACTTCTTTATTGGTATTTTACAAAAACGACAGTACAACTGGAACCTATTTGTATCAGGTGGAGTATCTAGCCTAGCCTTTATGCTTGTGATAGAAAAAGGAATAGAACTGTTTAGTAGCAGTAATTAGAAAACAAATTAGGCTCAGATGAGTTTAGTATTAACCAAATCGCATCATTATAAACTACTATTAACTATGTTCAAACTAAAACACTTGTGGGTCGCCTCTTTGCTTTTTACAGTTATGATAGTGCAAGCTCAAGAGCGTGCCCATGAAAAATTTAAGCAATTATATGAAGAGTTGCCAACTCCCAACCAATATCATAATGCTGCTGGTGCTCCAGGTCATGAATATTGGCAACAACAGGCAGATTATGATATGAAGATTCGTGTGGATGATGAAAATCAACGAATTTATGGAGAGGAAACTATTACTTATTATAATAATTCTCCTGATATACTGACCTACCTCTGGATTCAATTAGACCAAAATGTACGGGCACAAGGATCAGATGCACAACTTACCAGAACAAGTAAGGTTAATGAAAAAATGTATGCCACTCAGGTCATGCGTTGGCACAATGATTTTGATGGTGGTTTCAAAATTGAGTATGTAAAGGACAAAAAAGGGGCAGCTTTGGCTCACACCATCAATAAGACAATGATGCGTATTGATCTTCCTAGCCCTCTCAAACCTGGATCAAAATTCAGCTTTCAAATCAAATGGTGGTATAATGTTAATGATGGAATCAATATGGGTGGCCGCTCAGGTTATGAATACTTCCCAGAAGATGACAACTACATGTACAACATTGCTCAATTCTACCCCAGAATGTGTGCCTACAACTCAGTGGATGGCTGGCAAAACAAACAGTTTTTAGGTCGAGGAGAGTTTACATTGAGCTTTGGTGACTACAATATGGAAATCACAGTACCTTCTGATTTTATAGTAGCTGCTACTGGGGAATTGCAAAATAGCAAAGATGTTTTAAACAAAACACATTTAGAACGTTGGGAGCAGGCTAAAACAGCCGAAGACCCAGTAATGATTGTTACTCCAGAGGAAGCTAAGAAAAATCAAGAAGATAAAGCTACAGGTAGCAAAACTTGGAAATTTAAAGCAAAGAATGTACGAGATGTTGGCTTTGCTGCCTCTCGCAAACTTATTTGGGATGCACAAGGGGTGAAATTTGGAGATCGTACCGTCATGGCCATGTCTTATTATCCTCCTGAATGTATGGGCTTGTGGGATAAATATTCTACAAGAGCCGTAGTACACACCTTAAAAGTTTATTCTCGCTATACTTTTGACTACCCCTACCCTGTTGCCATTTCTACACATGCCAACTTTACAGGAATGGAATATCCCATGATCTGTTTCAACTTTGGTCGCCCAAGACCAGATGGCACTTACTCCGAACGTTTGAAATATGGAATGATTGGAGTAATCATTCATGAGGTTGGCCATAATTACTTTCCAATGATTGTTAATTCTGATGAACGCCAGTGGACTTGGATGGATGAGGGTTTAAATACATTCTTGCAATACTTAACAGAAGTAGAATGGGAAAGAGACTACCCTACCCGACGTGGACCTGCTTACCGAATTACAGAATATATGGGAGGTGATAAAAATGGAATTGTTCCTATTATGACCAACTCTGAATCTATCCTCCAGTTTGGTAATAATGCCTATGGAAAGCCAGCTACTGCACTCAATATTCTGCGAGAAACCATTATGGGTAGAGAACTTTTTGACTATGCTTTTAAAGAGTATGCTAACCGATGGAAATTCAAACACCCCACTCCTGCCGACTTTTTCCGTACTATGGAAGATGCCTCAGGTGTAGACTTAGATTGGTTTTGGAGAGGATGGTTTTATGGCACAGATCATGTAGATATTGCATTGAGTAATGTGAAATGGTATCATCTTAATACACTTGATGCAGAAAAAGAAATGGCTCTACAAAAAGAATGGGACGCCAATGATCCTAAAGAAATTTCAAGAATGAGAAATGATGAAAGTGTAGATCAAACAGTCATGGAAAAATATCCTGAATTACGAGATAAATACAATGATAGAGATCCTTATCGAGTTAGTCCTGAAATGCAGCAGCAATATGCTTATGTTTTAGATAAACTCACGGATCAAGAAAAAGCCTTGTTGGAAAAAAATTATCATTATTATGAAATAAGTTTCAAAAATGAGGGTGGCTTGATTATGCCAATTATCCTTGAGTTTGTTTATGAAGATGGAACTTCTGAAATTAAAGAAATTCCTGTAGAAATTTGGAGATACAATA
>CAZOLU010000517.1:0-2644 GCA_964580485.1 uncultured Saprospiraceae bacterium
TGACCCATTCCTTTTTTTTTCGCCCCTCTACCTTTATCTTTTCACTATGCTCTACCACAATATGATCCTCTTGAACTTCCACCAAGACGCCTTTGATATGTTTATGGCTATCTTCCACCTCAACACTTAGCTCACGACCTACATTCTTGTAATACTGTCGTTTTAGTTTTAGTGGTTTGTCTAATCCAGGAGAAGACACATCTAAGGTGTATTTCTCTCCCAACCAACCCTGCTCCTCAATTTTTTGCTCGAGGTATCGGCTAATCATTGCACAATGATCTAGCAATAAGGCCTGATCACTATCAAGAAATACATTAACTTTATCTCCAGGAAGGTGTTGAATCTCTACAACAAAAATATGTTTGAATGCTTCTTCTTCAAATTTTTGTACAAGACATTCTTCGAGTTTATCTATTAAAGTTTGCATTAGCTTAAAAGCTGTTGAAAATCAAGGTGCAAGCACCAAACTATCCATTTAGATAATAAAAAGAGGGAACAGTTTCTGTTCCCTCTGCATTACGTTTGATTGCTAAGATACGCACAAAAAATGATTATCAAAAACTATATGGTAGTATTTTGGCTCCCAAGAGACAATTTAACACCGTTTTCCCTGATTTCGGGGCTGTTTTCAACAATACTAGTGTGAATAGCGTAAACATAATACAGAGCGCTTTTTTATTTCTCTTTTACGAATAACACTTTTTTAACATAGCTCTGTGTACAAAAAGTTCAGCCAAGAGCATTTTTTTTGACATTTAGCTAGAAAAAGATTATTTATGGAGTACTATCATTCGCCACTTACAAATTTGTGAACTCTTATGGCAAATAAACCTTATCTTAGTTATGAACAAGCCTTAGCCAAATTACAGCGATTTTGTGCCTATCAAGACCGCTGCCACAAAGAGGTACGGCAAAAACTTTTTGATTTGGGAATTTATGGCGACTGGCAGGATGAGATTATCGTAGATTTAATTACTGAAAAGTTTTTGGATGAACAGCGTTTTGCCAATTCATTTGTTCGGGGTAAATTTCGGATGAAGCATTGGGGGCGAAATCGCATCCGAAGAGAACTCAAAGCTCGGGATATTTCTAGCTATTGTATCAAGAGAGCCTTGGCCAATGAACTAGATGAGCAGGAATATCTAGAAGCTTTAGAAGAGTTGTTAAACAAAAAAAATAAATTACTAAAAGAGGAAAACCCTTTTACTCGCAAGCAAAAACTGGCACAGTATGCCCTCTATCGTGGGTTTGAAACAGAGTTGGTTTGGGAGTTGGTACATGCCATGTTTGATTAGGTGCTTCCCTCTACTTTATAAAACACCAAAAGCTATGCGCTATTTGATTTTAAGTTGCTGTATTCTCCTCTGTGCTGTTGCTCGTACTTCAGCTCAAGATCCCTTACCTCTTTGGTTTTCAGAGGATTTCTCTGACAACAGTAATCGTTGGGATGATTGGCAGGAACAAAATGAGTATGTACACAACAATGCGCTTTTTGTTAAAGCTTCTGATGATTTTAGAATTGAAGCACATTTTGATCTCCGTAAAATAAATCCTCGCTACGATAGCTGGGGACTTTCCTGGGGGAGGTCTAGTATGTACAATTATTACTATTTTGAATGTAAGAAAAACAAATTCCGCATAGGCTATTATCAAGATGGGCGTTATTATAAAATATCAAGATGGAAACGATCTCGAAAAATTAAGCGCAAAGCAAATGTGCTAACCGTAGCACGTAAAGGAGATCGGCTCTATTTTTTTATTAACCATAAGCAGGTCTACAAAACAGATTTTTCCACTGTTTTTGGTACTGAAATATCTTTTAGAACTACTGCTGCAGTACCTATCTGGAAACAGCTTGACATCTACCAGAATATGGGGGAGGTGAATGTGAATGATGAGGTGCGGGACTACCAAGCTACAAAGGAGAACTTGGGACCGAATATCAATAGTGCATATATCGACAAGTTTCCAATGATTAGTCCTGATGGTAAAGTGCTGTATTTTCTGAGAGAAGACTATCCTGGGGATTATGGCAGTCAGGATATTTGGTATGCCGAACGGCAGCCAGATGGAACTTGGGGTAAGAGTAAAAATATTGGAGCAGATTTGAATAATGAGGTGGCCAACTTTGTCAATGCGGTTTTCCCTGATAATAATACACTTTGCATCAACAACAGCTATGTAGGGGGGGGGAATAATGCGATTATCGCTTTTACACAACGAGATGGCCGAGGGGGCTGGCAGCGACCTGTGGCGGCTAGTATCGAACAGTTGCAAAAGCAAGGGCGTTGGGTCTCCTTTTTTCTCGCTGCAGATGGTCGTACTTTAATTTTTTCGATGCTGCGCCCCGACAGCTATGGTGGTCGAGATTTGTATGTGAGCTTTTTGCAAGATAATGGTGATTTTTCCAAGCCGCTGAACCTTGGGCCAACACTTAATACAACGGCTAATGAGCATTGTCCTTTCCTTGCTGCTGATGGTAAAACGCTTTATTTTGATAGTGATGGGCATCCAGGCTATGGGGGGCGAGATATTTTTGTTAGCCGCCGCCTCGACGATAGCTGGACCAACTGGTCAACTCCTGAGAATATGGGGCCTGCTATCAATACTAAGAATAGTGATGAGGGGTTGATTATTCCTGCGT
>CAZOLU010000518.1:0-2633 GCA_964580485.1 uncultured Saprospiraceae bacterium
GCAACGGTAGGATTGTTAGGTACAGGATTGACGGTTACTACAACTGGAATCAAGTTAAGGTTCTGACAGCCAGTAGCCGCTTCTTCTTGAACATAATAAGTCGTAGTTTGTGTCAATACTGGAGTCGTAAAGCTTGTACCAGTACCCACAAGAGCTAAGCCCTGAGGATCACTATACCAATTTGTCGTTCCACCAGAGTTGCTTGCAGAAATCGTAGCAGTTTGACCCGCACAGATTGTAGCACCTGTACCAACAGGATCAGCAGGAGCAGGATTAACTGTTACAATCACATCATCAGTATTCGAACAACCCGTTACAAGGTCTGTACCAGTTACAGTATAGGTATTGGTAGCAGTAGGGTTGAAAGGAACACCATTAACAACTCCATTGTCCCAGTTGAAGGCAACAGCACCACCACTAACAGCTTGAGGCGGAAGGAAAGCTACATAGTCACTAGCTAAATTGGGCCAGGCTGCAGAGTTGCGACCAGGAACAGCAAAGGCTGTTGCACCTGTTGCATCCTCAATACCCATGGTACCAGGATTTACACCATTGGCATAGTCTGTATGGATTTCAATGATGTTGCTACCCTCATAAAGAATAACCTGAGTACTTACTACTGAAGTTGCGTTACAGCAAAAAGGAATATCTGTAAAGTTGACAATAAGTCTTCTACAAGGAGCTGCTCCTACTGTAAAGTATTCTATAGATCCAGCACCAGGAGGGAACATATCATCCCAAGAAAACGCGATTAAGTTATTCGGATCACTAGCATTGGGAATATTCTGCCCCGAGCAGCAACCACTATTCGTACTTGTATTGAAGGTAATAAAACCATTAGAAGAAATTCGGAAATCGGTATAGGTGTTCCCGAAAAACTCAAAACTAAAGCCAATAGGCAATGCACCCGAAACTTGATCATCTCCCAAAGCTACAGGAGTTCCAGTCCCCGGTACTGGTGCATAAGTACCAGACTGATCGATCGTATAAGTAGTTGTAGTTGTAGAAGTACTTCCACAGAAATTTCCACCAGCACCAGTAGCTGAACCAACCAGTGCAATAGCATCCCCTTCACAAATAGTAGAGTCGGGACCTGCTGCAATAGTAGGCAAATCATTAACCGTTACCTCAAAAGAGTAGCTACAAGAGCCCGCACTTGGACTAGAGCCGCTAAAGTTGAAGGCAAAGTTCAATAAAGCTTCATTGTAACCAGAGCCAGGTGTATTCCATGCGGGGAAAGCTGTAGCTCCAGATTGAGTTGATGATACCCAAGCTACTTGACCACTACCATTTGTACGTAGGGTCCAATCAAAGCCAGAGCCAGCCGCAGCAACTCCTACAGTACCAGGCAATAATCCTGTAAGCGCATCATGATCACCAGGAGTATTGAGCACCAACCCTACAATATTAGTAACGCCATCTGTCAAGTTATTGGCAGGGCCTATTATGGTACCCTGACCACCACCACCAGGTACATCTTGCTGCCCTGTACCACCAACAAAGGCGATTAGGTTAGGATCAGCAGGGCTAGAAATTACATCATAACCTGTAACAAAAACCCCTCCACCAGCAGATACAAAAGCATCGAGATTGGTAAAGGTAGCTGCATTGTGTGTTTCTCCCGAACCAGTAGCTCCAGATGCATGCCAAAAAATAGCATCAAAACCAGCTAGGGAGCCTTGTAGGGTGGGGTTATCCCCAGCTACGTAGTCATTGTATACGGCCGTAACTGTATAGCCAGCCGCAACGAGTTCATTCTCAATTTCAGTACCATCAGCATTATCAGAAACAAATAAAATGTTTCCGCTTCCACCTCCACCACCAGTAGTATAGGTAATGACGTGAGTACCAACACCCGCAGCAGCAGGGTCGAAAACATCACCACTGACACCAGGACCAGAGAAGGTACCTCCAGCAGGAATGCCAAACATCGTATCTACGGCACCATCAACACAATAAGAAGGTGTTAAACCATAGAAAGAGCAAGGTGTGACGCCTGCCGATGCTGGAACTACAAAAGATACATTATCAATAAAGAACCCATTTTGTGAGCCACAACAATCATCCCCAGTATCATAAGTAAAACGAACAGTGGTGTTTGCTGTACCCTGTGCAGGGGTGATCACAAAGCTAGTGTCTTGAATATTGGTAGCATCATTCGGGAGTTGAGGTCCAATCACTGTAGTCCAAGTAGCACCTCCATCAAAAGAGACGTCTACCCCTTCTATGTCATACGATCCTGCTTCAGAATCACAGTAGTACTCAAACTCAAATGTGCCACCACCAGTAGCATCAAAAATTGGACTTTGTAAAAAGCCGTTTTCTATAAAGCCGATACCTGTATGAGGAACCCCATACATGTTGCTCCCAAGGGGAATGCCAGTCCCTGACGTGTTTTGAATAACCCAACTATTGGTTCCTCCAAGGGATCCGGTAGTCCATCCCGGTGCTCCCGTCTCGAAGTCCTCCGTCAGTTGGGAAAATGCAATCGTAGAGCAAAATACGAATGCAATTAACGTTAATAAATGTTTTTTCATAGGATTTTTAATAAGAAAATTTTAAAATACATGTGTATTAGAGCAATACTTCGTTAAATATTAAGCGGCAATTTTGCCTTTTTGATATAGTAGGAG
>CAZOLU010000519.1:0-2620 GCA_964580485.1 uncultured Saprospiraceae bacterium
TTGGATGAAACTTCTGCCGGTGGCGTAACGGTGAATGATACCTTATTGCATATTGCGAATCCACATCTGCCGTTTGGTGGGGTAGGGGAGAGTGGTATCGGAGCCTATCACGGTCAGCTTTCTTTCGATGTCTTTTCGCACCTAAAATCTGTCTTGCGCCGAACTTTTATGGTGGATGATCCTGTGCGCTATGCGCCTTACAAACTTGGGGTCAACTGGTTGCGCAAGTTGATGGACTGGACGCTTTAACTAGACTCTAGACTAGGAGGCTGTGGACGATACGCATCTGTTTATAGTCTCCTAGTTTAAACATCTCCAAGATATAAAAAATGCCTGTAAATCTTTAGCTAACCACCTTGGAGCTATTAGGTATTTTATTTACCATTATAATCTTGAAAAAGCATTACATTTATAATACTACCTATGATTCAATCTTATTTTGAAAACATTCCATCAGGGATAATAGAACAACTATTAGCAGCTAAAAAATCTATTAAGGTAATCTCCTCTCATACTTCACAGATAATAGTTTGCTAGATATCTTATGTCTAAAATCTGAAAAAGGGGTTAAAGTTGAACTTATTGTTTCTGACTCGACAATAAATACGGTTGAATCAAAGCTTGATTTTGTGAAACTAGCTAAGAGTAATGCTGAATATTATATTACAAATGATAGCCCTGTGAACTGTTTAGTGCATCACAAATTTTGCATAATAGATGATAATATCATAATAACAGGATCTTATAATTGGACAAAAAAGGCTTGCGAAAATAGAGAAAATATAATTATCACCGATGATTCAGAAACTATAAATTCATATAATCAAGAATTTGAAAAGGTGAAAAATCATTATTCATCTCGAATATATGAATTTAATTTTCACAAAATTCCAACAGGGTTTGAACCTTTAGATTCCATCTTTGAAGGTGGACTAAATCCAGGAGAACTCGTTTGTTTGTCCTCAAAGGCTAACCATAAAATAACTCAATTTGTAATGTCGATAGCATTAAATTTGAGTCAACGTAAATTCGGTGTTCCAATAGGTATTATCTCATCACTGGATAACTATAATAAGTTGTCAAAAATGTTAATGATGATGAAAGCTGAGATCCCTTGTCATAAAACTAATTCTAACACATGGGAGGACTATGAATGGAATCAATTTTATGATGCAAAAGGTGAACTGGAAGATCAAAAAATCTTCATTTCAGATCTTTTGCCTACAGATACTTTTCAAAAATTAGAGGGGGTATGTAATAACTTGAGACGAAAGAATGCTCAATTTATTATGATTGACAGGCTAGATTTCTTGCTTTCCTCTTTTGATGAGAATTTAGAAAATGACCAAAACAGGTATGTCTTGAGTCGACTGAAAAAATTAGCAAGACGTCTCCAAATTCCAATTTTATTTTCGACTGAAATGGAAATCCCTAAACCCAAGAAGGATTTCTGGACTTCTCGGTCCAATATACAAAACATTGGAATTATATCAACTTATGCTGATACAGTGGTCTTTTTGCATAGACCCGAAGTATTTGGGGTATTAGAAGATCAAGATGGAAATTCTTTGAAGAACATAGTAAATCTGATAGTGCCAAAGCACATAAATGGAAGAAGTGATGAAGTTTATATTAACTATGACTCAAACATTGGAAAATTTATCAATCCTAAAAACTTACAAGAAGACTTTAGCTCTAACAACATAGTTAATGAGTCGAGAGATAATGCCAATGACGACGATGTACCTTTTTAGGAAATATAAAACTGCTGCACCCAACACCGTATAGCCGCCATGGTTAGTCGTGGTTTTTCAGGCTTTATTTAGTACGGGGGAGTGAGACGCCTAAGGCACTTCAGCCGTGGGTAAAAAAATACGGCTTCAGTGCCTCGCGGCTTGTGGATATTGCCTGAGATTTTGGCCTGATAGCATTCCACCACGGCGTCTATACTAACCGTTATGAGTTTCCAAAGCAGCCTTTAGGTCTTGAAGCCATAAATCTGCCCCTGCATACAAGCCTTCTATCCCAATAGCATCCTCCGTCATCCTGGCCATCGGCTTTGCCCCCCCCTTTGCGTCCAACTTGCGCTTGGCCTGCTGCATCATGTTGAGTATTTTTTGCAGGGTATCTTCGCCTTGGTAGATTTTTTCCAGCTCGGCTTGGTGGGTTTGGTAAGAAGTTTTGGAGTTGGGCATATTTTTCAGCAGCCTTTTCATAGGCGGCTTGTTGTTCTTTGTTCATAGTCTTAAAATTATAATGGGTGAAACTAAAACTGGTTAATATTGCAAAAACGAATAAAATACTAAGC
Source organism: uncultured Saprospiraceae bacterium (assembly GCA_964580485.1). Classification (GTDB taxonomy): domain Bacteria; phylum Bacteroidota; class Bacteroidia; order Chitinophagales; family Saprospiraceae; genus Saprospira. The sequence goes on from CAZOLU010000519.1 coordinate 2,309, forward strand.
CTTGAAGCTTGTTTCCTGATTTTCCAGTTGTTGCAGTTCCAAAAAGGCAGTCTTGAATGCTTTGACATAATTCACAAATTTTGCTTTGATTTGGGCCAGATGTGCTTGCTCATTACTTTGCTCAGCATTTGAAAGGTCTTGCTCCTCTAAACGGCTGAGTAGGTCTGAAAAGTAGTTGAGCTGTTCAATATAGTTTAATTTCTTAAAGCGCTGAAAGTGCGACCTTCCAGTCCATGGGTTGAGACCCCATGCAGCACAATACTTGAGTTTGGGTTAAGAAAATAATACAATGTTTCAGATCTACAAAGATAG
>CAZOLU010000520.1:0-2611 GCA_964580485.1 uncultured Saprospiraceae bacterium
GGTAAGACAGTTGATGGATGAATATGAATACACTCGCCAAATTGATAAAAATGTGGTTATTATGTCGAAAGATGAAATTTTTTAAAATAAAATTGCATCAAGGGTAATATTCTATTTTGTAATGACATCAAATCTAAGATTGTTTTCCCCCTAAACAAAACAAGCCCTTCTTAGGTCATCTGTGTTTTTGGTATAATGTGGTTTCATCAAGCTTTCTATAGATAATTTAAACAGTTGTTGCATTCTAACTGTTACCCCACCACAAAACTTAACACTATAAATAGTTGTAAACCAATTTTAAATTGAGATGGCATCTTACTCCACCTTAAAAGATGATCTTGTAGCAGCGTTTAGCATCGCCTTGGTAACGATTCCGTTATCTATAGGCATTGCTGTGGCCTCTGGGGTGCCTCCAATGGCGGGTATCTTCTCCGCAATTATTGGGGGGTTAGTAGCCACCTTAGTAAGAGGTAGTCATCTCACGATCAATGGACCCGCGGCTAGTTTGATTGTGGTCACCATTAGTGCTATTCAAATTTTTGGTAGTTCCACAGATCCAGTGAGTGGCTTTAAAGTCTTTTTAGCTGCATCGATTTGCGCTGGAGGGTTATTGATGCTCCTCAGCCTGCTGCGGGTTGGGCGCTACGGCGACTTATTCTCAACAGCAATTATTTACGGAATTATAGGTGCTATTGGCCTCATTATCCTCAGCAAACAACTGCCCGTGGCCTTTGGGGTGGAAAATTGGGAAGTGGCTTCTGCTTTTGAGGGGCTAATGCGTTCTCCAGACCTACTTTGGCTGCAAAATCCATTTATTGGCATCATTGCTATTCTTAGTTTTATTATCTTATTTTGGCACAATAAGGTTCAGCTGTTTTTTGTAAAAATTATTCCTGCTCCAGTTTGGGTGATTCTCCTTTCTATTGTCTTAGCCCTTATCTTCCAGATACAAGAAGATCATATTCGCCTGTTTTTTGGGTTGGAATATAATTTAGGTCCCGAATTTTTAATTGAAATTCCTACGGATGTTCGCAAAAACATCTTATTTCCAGATTTTTCACAAATAGATAGCTTTGCTTTTTGGCAAATTGTGGTAGTGATTACCTTGATTATATACATCGAAACCTTGATTTCGGCGAAAGCCATGGACAAGATTGACCCCTTGCAGCGTCAGACCAATGTCAATCGGGATTTATTTGCTTGTGGACTGACAACGGTTCTGTCTTCAGCGATTGGCGGGCTGCCTGTTATTACAGCTGTTCCTTTGTATTATGGTGCCAAAACCAAGACTGCTAGTTTGATGCAAGGGGCGATTCTTTTGTTGTTTATTTTTGTCTTGCCCGTGATTGTGCATGAAGTGCCGCTTGCGGCACTTGCGGCCTTGCTCATTTACACAGGCTATCAGCTAGCCTCTCCTAAGATCTTTCGGGATGTTTACCGCTTGGGATTTGAGCAATTTGTTGTACTAGCAACCACCTTGGTGGTGATCCTTTTTCAAGGGGTATTGCTGGGCACTTTGGTAGGCTTTGGTGTATTGTTCTTCATTCAATATGCAAAGTCCAATCTTACCAGAAGGCAGTTTCTAAAATACTTGTGGAAGCCAGAAATAGAGCTAAGCCGAGAGGGAGATGATGTTTATATCAAAACTAGTGGGGTGTTTAATTTTGTAAATATTCTACCACTCAAACAAGTGCTAAGATCTGCCAAGGCGGCTAATCGCATCACCTTGGATATGTCTGATACTCGTTTGGTTGATAGTACCGTTTTAGAATATTTACATGATGAAGCTGAACGTTATGATATTCCTAATGCTCAGTTTGATATTATTGGCTTAGATGCTCACGAAACCTCTTCTCGTCATCCCAACGCCATGCATGTACTACCAGAAAATAAAAAGCCACAACTGACCAAACGGCAAGAGGCTTTGGAGGAGCTTGCCGAACGTTTTGATGGTACCTACTGGCCTGAAATTCGTTGGGAAGTGAGCCAGTTCAAGCAATTCAACTTCTTTCAAACCCGCCCCATCGATTATAAACTGAATACAGCTAAGGGGAATTACCATCTTTTCTTAGAATGGGAAAGCTGTGATATTACCCTAGATCAAGGTACCTTATTCAATACCCAAGAAAAGCATACCTCTGTCATTTTAGTTTATCTTCCTTTCAATTTACCTGTATTTATGCTGCAAAAAGAGGGGATTATGGAAAAACTGGGCGCCTCTTTGGCTTTTTACAAAGATATTGATTTTAAAGACTACCCTCAATTCTCAAAAAAATACCTGCTGCGGGGTCCTAACGAGGAAGAAATTATCAATTATTTTAATCAGCGACTCTTAGACTTCCTAGAGGAAAACGAATCTTATTATATAGAAAGTAATGGCAGTCTGATTATGATTGCCAAGGAAATGCGTTTTGCAAGTCCTTTTGATATGGCCAAAATGCATACTTTTAGTAGTGCCTTGTCGGGTGTATTACTAGCCAACTGGAAAGAACAAATGCAAGAACTCAAAGCGTCTATGCTCTAATTCAATACCCTTTAGGGGGAGATTTAAATAAAAAAGCTATGTCATCAGCTGTTACACAATCAAAGGCAAGTCGACTCTTTCTGATTC
>CAZOLU010000521.1:0-2591 GCA_964580485.1 uncultured Saprospiraceae bacterium
TTCCCATTAAGTTACACAAAAAGTTGAAGCGGACTACAAACCTTTCCAAACTACTGAAACCCTTACTGGCTATCTTGCGTGTTGGACACAGTATGTTTTTTCTATCATAGCAGCTCATTAATGGCCATTTCCAATATTTCATCTCTGTTTAGGTCGCTCCAATCAAACTGCACCATTATTTCAGGGGGAACTCCATTTTCATAATCAGGCTTTTTATCTAAGGTTAATGTTTGAGTGATGGAAAATCTATACGTCCAGCCATTTGGCAGCTGACCACCATTGGGCATACCAAGCCCTCCGCCTGTGGTGTCACCAACCAAAGAAATATTGGGAATTGCTTTAGTTGCTAATGCCAGTAGCGAACCTGAACTATATGTTCCTCGATCGGTGAGTACTATTATATCTTTTGTGTACCTTATGCCGTCATAGGGTTGAACGTAAGCCCCCGAAGCCTCTGTAAATTCGTTGTGTGCTGCACCCGCTTTTATTCTGGAATGAAAAACTAAAGTTTCTGCTTCAATAAACCTACTCAGTATTTTAAACACATTGGCAATTGAACCACCACCATTTTCTCGAAGGTCGAGGATCAATCCTTTGGCGTTTTGGTACCTGTCCAAAACAAAATCCAAGCTCGCGGGATCAATGGAATTAGAAAACGAAGAATACCTGATGTAGCCAATAGCTTTATTTTCGAGGTAGTTGTGAGCAAACGGACCAGAGAGATAGTAGTCTTTTGTAATATAATTATCTACAATTATTCGCCAGTCAAAATTATCTTGTGCTTGATATTCAACACCGTAAAAGGAAGTATTGAAGTTTGAAACAAGATTTGCATGGTCGTCTTTTAATTCTTTCAACATACCTCCCAGCACATTGAAAAGCGAATCTTCAGACATGCCGATATGCAATTTACCTTGAACCTCTGCTTTTACCTGAGTCCAATCTACTCCCTTAAGGTTGAAGTAAGCGTATTTTTCATTGCATTCATTCCACAAGTATTCAAAATTCTCATGTGGGTTTGTGCTTGCCATGTCTTTCTCAAAAAGAATTTTTTCGCAAGAAGACAATAGCAACAATGCAATAGCAGATAGTATTATGTTTCTCATCATTTCAAACCGAATAAAAGTGAAAATTTTAAAATGTGGGCCGCCATTTCAAAATTATCGTGATGCCCACCAGTGCTATACGCGTCCCAGATATATGAAAATTGGATAGCATTTTTACTGCGTAAAAAAATCGTGTAATCCAAGGCATTGTTCAAACGATACCCTTTGAACATTTGAAGTTCATAGTCTGCAAAGAAATTGTCTTCATTCAATAGAGCGGAAGGACTGGTATAAGCAAAGCCATTCCTGTATGAACTGTTCACTATTCCAACATTCATGGTGTAGGACAAAGTCTGTTTTCGATATTTGATTTTCTTGTTTTTAGCTTCGCTACGGCTGAAATCCAAGGTAGCTTTAGCAGAGCCAAACAGTGTAGAAATAATATCCATCCCCTCATCGTTATTGAATAGTTTCGAATTTTCTCGATGATTAACTGTTGAGCTGAGCTGACCTCCTATTTTAATATTAAGTTTAGAACTACTCATTTTTTTTAATTGAAATAGCTCCAAATAATTGAATGAAAATGTATTGACTTTACTCTCTGAAGCATGCTGGCTAAAATTGGCTTTATATTTCCCAAAGGAGTAAGACAGCGTAAAATTGGACTCTCTTTTCTTATCCATGTCAATATGAGACAATGCGGTGAACAATGGTGTACCGGAATAAGTAAGAGGCGATGTGGCAAAGTCGCGGAAATTTGAAATATTGAGTCCCAAAGCAATATTTAGATATGCAGGACGTCTTTCTTCCTCCTTTTCTTCAATGGGTCCTGTTATTCCATGCTGTGATAAAGCGCAGGTTGAATAAAAGAGAAAAATCAATAAGAAAATGGCGTATTGACTCAGATTTACTCCTATGAAGGTAATTTTGTAACATTTTATCAGATTGAATACTTGAGTCTTGACGTCTTGGGCAGATAGCTCGCATAATGTCAACAAAAAGACAACAACAAAAAGCATAAGCTTTTTCATAATGTAATAGGATTTATTTAATCGGAATGTTTAAAAAAGAACCGTTCATTTTTTCAACCCTCAAGCTATCTTGTTCAAACAAGGTTGTAATATTCATCACATAATTGCAATGTGAAGCGAATATCTCTTTAGGCTTTTTCCCATTGACAGAAAGTAAAGTTTCTCCTAATTGGAGCGGCAAGTCAGGCGTAGTGCGACTGACCACCCAAAGCGAGTCATTCTGAATGGACACTAAAAACTCACGGGGAGCCGTAATGTAAACTTCCTTTTGTTTTTGTAGGTATATTTTCTTTTTGCCATAATCGATGATTACCACAAAATGCTTCAAAAATCCGTTACCCAAAAGGGCTTTGTTGAGCGAAGAGAATTCTACAGGTATTTGCGCATTAGCTCCTCCTACACTCACCTCAAGATCCTTTACTAGTAGTGAATCTGTATTTGTACCATAAATACCTGAAGTGGATTTATCGAGAATGATTTTCGATTGGCTACTTTCAAAGTGTTCAGCTATGGA
>CAZOLU010000522.1:0-2589 GCA_964580485.1 uncultured Saprospiraceae bacterium
TAATTTCACCGTCATTGATGATGGTCACCAAGCCATTCACATCTGCTCTAGATTGAATAAAGTCCCAGTCGGTGGCATAATATTGAATTAGTTTTTTGTGGGTAGCCGTGGTTGATTCTACATCGGCACTGAGGCCAGCCTCACTCACTACCGCCGAGATAATATCGGAGTCAGTTTGCTCGTAAAAGATCATATTTTTACGACCAACCGTGAGTTTTAAGGCTTCATCCTTACATTTGAGCACTAGTTGGGAGCCACCATAGTGAGTATGTCGGATACCATGTTCTACGATAATACCTTTGTAAAGGGTAGCTTCATTTCCAGGGCCATAGCCTGCTTTAATCTCCACCTCTTTACCTGGTTCGTAGTTGGCATCTTCAGAGTTTTTGAAGATTTGCTCACGGGTATCTCCATCCTGCAAGACAATACGGGCAAAGGGAATTTTGTTAATTTCCTTTACCACTTCTACGCTAATAATATAGGTAGTTTTGGATACTTCTTTGCCATCTACGAGGAGGAGGAGGGATAGATATCCTTCACCCATACCTTTTATTGGAGAATCAGCCATTGGTTTTTTAGGTTAGTTGTTTTGCTCTAAGTTTTGTCCTTGCTAGGTGAATAACCGCTTTAGCGGTTGAGTTTATATTCTAGTTCTTCCATGGCTCGGCGTACCGCTTCACGGATGATGATTTCTTTGTCGAATTTGCCGAGGCCTCCGCCTCCTGCTACTACTTTTGGTGGAGTAGTGTTATTGTTTTGGTTACCTCTTACCTCCATGTTGAGGATGAGTTCGCGTACGTTTACGGGCATAGTTGTGTATTATTTTCAATTACTATTATGCATTTTTTCAAGCCTATTATCCTGCTGTAGTATTATACCCTCCATATTTATTAGAGTAGGATATTTCGATTTCTTCCACTAAAAGATCCTCAGAAGTTGAATTTAGCGAACTATGAATAACTTTCGACGGATAAGCATCATACAAATCAATTGAAGCTAATATATATGTTTCACCTTTCTCCTTTAAGTTAGGATGCATAATATTAATCTGTACAATTTTTGTTTTAATTGTAGTTTCCCAATAGGCCATAGCATTAAAGGTCTCATCATACCATTTTTTCCAAGGATCTTGGTCCGTCCATGAATTAGGTCTTACTAACCGTTTTAGAGTAACAGCAGTATTTTTCATTTTATCTGGTAAATCAATAGGATAATTATATCCCCCTTCGTTAAAGGTCTTTTTCCCTTCTAATCCCATTTCTAAACCTGAAACTTCAATAAATGATTTTTGCCACCATGTATTGTCATATTCTCCAGGTTGAAGTGTATTAGGTCCAGATACCATCCCTTGGGCTGCGCCCATAGCTCCAGCAAGGGCACCTCCTAGACCACCTTCACTTTCACCAAAACTACTGGCAATCTCAGCTTTTTTATATTTAGTTTCGTCATCGTAAAGTAGAACTTCAAAATAAAAAGCTGGAATTGGAGTCAACATGACATCATCACTGCCTAAGACAGTATCCAGTGCACCACCGACCATAGATGCTAATGCACCTCCGATTAAACCTCCGCCTAAGCCACCAAATGACATAGTTTTATGTTTTTAGAGTTAGTTAATTAAAATGAAATTCCTACTGCACCAGCCAATCCTCCTACTGCACCCGCAGCAGCGCCAGCTAATGACTCCAGATACCATGCACGCCCGACAAACTCAACCTCTTCAATAGCAACCTCCCCTTCTGACTCAGCATCTAAATTAGTAGGAGTTACTTTAGTTAAGAATGCTTGTTCATACCTCCAAATAAAATGTGGTATATGATTATGATCCATCATAGCAATAATAATGGTTCTACGTTTAGTATACTTCCGGTCTTGGGCAATTTCCTTAAACCACTTGTTGGTATTCACATCACCTGCGAAGACTCCTTTTTTGAGTGTAACACGACTGTAAGTTATCAAACCAGGTAGGCGTTCTTTTCCAAAGAAGGGAGAGTTCCCATCTCGGTATTCAATCACACCAACTTCTGCCTCCAAACCATCTACGGCTTGAAAACCTAGTTCGGTTCCACCAATCATTACATAAAAATAGAATCTAGCCATGGGCCAGGAAGCTCCTCCAAACATCATCCCCATCAACTTGTCTCCCAAACCTTTCACTAAACCATCCACTGGACCAGAACCTGCACGACCATGCAAGGCATGTGTATTAGAATTTCCTTGTTGTAAATTCTGAATTTTCATCTGCGTTTGTGGGGTAGCAGATTTGTAGGTATAGGTTTGTGTTCCATTTTTAGAATAGGAATAAGAAACTCCTGCGATCTGAGGGTTTGCCCCAGCTTTACCGTGTAGGGCGTGAGTGTGCGATCCAGTTACTGGATTATCATTCAAAGCTTGGATTCTTCTCAACGTAGGTGGCAAGGCATTCTTGATCGTGAAAGATTGACTGCCATCCTTAGAAAAAGTATAAGTAGCATCTTCCCGAGTTTGTCCCCCTTGATAAGCCGAATGCAGCGCGTGGGTATGAGAGTATAAAATCGGGTTATTTTGTAGATTTTGCGCCCGTAAAATCGTAGGCTGCAAAGCATCTTG
>CAZOLU010000523.1:0-2586 GCA_964580485.1 uncultured Saprospiraceae bacterium
AGGGCATGACAGTCCTTTAGAGTTGATTGAAAGTCGACTAATTATTGGCGATGAGATGGGAGAAGTACCTGCTGAAATTCCAGCAGTTCCTCTACAACAGGATATCGAGTCCAGCATCAAACGCCTAAAACTCAGAAAATATCAAAGCCCTGAAGGGCTTTGGCTCAAAGCGACCAAGGCTCGCCCCAAAGGAGGACTCGACCTACGCCAAGATTTTGACCGAGAACAATCGCAGCTCTTGCATCGCCTCAATCTACTGCATATCCCTTGGGGGCGTGAAGAACTGGCTACGGGGCGAGAGCGATCTACCAAAAATGAGTATTGGTTTCTCAAATGGAAACCCGAGTTTGTTTTACAAATGATTGAGGCTGGGATGTGGGGGAATACAGTAGAACTCGCTGCGGCCAACATTGCTCTCAAATCGGCACAAAGCGCAGGTTCCTTAGTCGAGTTGACAGAAATCTTGGATCAGGTCATTAAGTCTAATCTCCCGATTGTGATGGATGCCTTGGTGCAGATTTTACGCAATGTTGCGGCACTGACGAAAGATGTTCAACATCTTATGCAAGCCCTACCCACTATGGTCAATATCCTCCGCTATGGGGATGTGCGCCAAACGGATTTGGGGATGCTTGAAACTATGCTCGACGAACTGCTGCCACGTATTTGTGTGGGGCTGCCTTCGGCAGCTGCCTCGCTGGACGATGAAGCTACACAAAAGATGTTTGAGGCTTTGGTCTCCACACATCGTGCCCTCACTTTACTACATCAGCAAAATTATTTACAAGAATGGTACGAAACCCTCGATATCCTAGCTAATTCTGCTGCTATTCATGGGCGCTTACAAGGCATTGCAGTGCGTCTGCTTTTTGATAGTCATCAGTATAGTATAGAAAAGGTAGCTACCAAGATGAGTTATGCGCTTTCTTATGGGGCCGAAACAGCAAAGGCTGCTGGCTGGATCGAAGGCTTCTTGCATGGTTCTGGATTGCTACTGATTCACAATCCCGCTTTATGGAAAATTGTCGATGATTGGCTCAGTGGGTTAAAAGCTGAAAACTTCCAGGATCTACTTCCGCTCCTAAGGCGTACCTTCTCCGCTTTTACACAAGCAGAACGAGAAAAAATGCTAAAACTAGCAAAAAGTGACCCTGCTGCGCTAGAACAGCATAAGGGAGCGAACGCTTGGAATTATGAGCGAATGTATACGATGATTCCTTTGCTGAAACAACTCTTAGGACATGTGGTTGAAGATTAGTATATATTTGATCTTTTGCGTTTTTATTCCAACCTCTATATTAGCTCAATATCCAATGGAAGACAGTACTTACACCCATACTAAACGAGCTAGTAGTGCAAGCCGATTCTTGGTGGCTGTTTATAAAATGATTGGGTTGAAAAAGTCGGCAAAAAAACAACTGGGCAGTGGAAATGTCATGACTCGTCTTCAACCCATCAGGAAAATACGTCGCCAAACTCATTTCAGCATTGATACTATTCAAGGGCGAGCGGTATACCATTTTAAATCGAAGAAAAAGAAGCATCCTACACATCTCATCTATTTGCATGGTGGAGCTTATACCGAACAATTTGTCAAGCAGCATTGGAAGTTTATACTAAAACTTGTAAAAGAAGTAGGGGTGTCCGTGATCGCAGCAGATTATCCCTTAGCGCCCCAAGCTACTTATGCAGAAAATCTGGCTTTTTGTCTGGAACTTTATGCGAAATTAGGGGAGCAAGTAGGTTATGATAATATCATTTTAATAGGTGATTCGGCAGGAGGAGGACTTGCCGCAGCTTTGGCTATTGCTGCTAAAGACCAGCAGCTACCCCAACCTAAAAAAATTATACTCTTATCACCTTGGTTGGATTTAAGTATGAGCAACCTCAAAATAGCAGAGATTGATCCTATCGATCCTATGCTTAATCTAAAATGGGTGGAAAAAAGTGCACTAGCTTATACTAGAGGAGATACTAGTGCGCTAAAACACCCTTGGGCAAGTCCACTCTATGCAGATCTACAAGGTTTGGCTCCGGTAGCACTTTTTATTGGTGGGCGAGATGTATTGGAACCAGACTGTAAGTCATTTCAACAGCAATGTCAGGCATACCATGTACCTATACATTATTATTTTTACCCTAAAATGGTGCATGTTTGGATGTTGGCAGGCTTTCTACCAGAAGCAAAAATCTGTTTTTCTCAAATTGTGGAGGAGATTAAAGGATTGGATTAGCCTTCTTTTTTCTTACGAGATTCTTGTATATGAGAGATTTTTAAGACAATGAGTGTGGGTTGTAATACAAAAGATATGGGAATTACAAACATATACAACCAGAGATAAACGCCATGCCCTCCAGGTCCTTCTCCCCAGATATTACCCTGAAAGCCAGCAGCAGCAAAAGAGCTAAATGCCATTAACAATGGACTAAGGAAAAATAATACACCTACAATCAACAAAACATTCATAATCTGCCCTCTTCGCTTTTTATGATCTTTGAAAAAGCAAAGTACAATGGAAGCAATTAAAGCGAGGGGGATCAGCAAGAGGTACAGATAATTCATGAGATCAATTTGGTGGTGGAGAG
>CAZOLU010000524.1:0-959 GCA_964580485.1 uncultured Saprospiraceae bacterium
TCGTGATCCACAACGGCTACTAGACATTTGCCAAACCCATCGCCCCAGCCATATCATTCATCTAGCAGCCGTACTCGACTCTCAATCTATGGCAAGGGAGTTGCAATACCAAATAGATGTTGAAGGAACTGAGCATTTGATTCAGGCGGCCATCCAAACGGGTGTCCAACGCATTATTATTAGCTCTAGTGGTGCAGCCTACGGCTACCATGCCGATAATCCTGAATGGCTCACAGAGCAGGACTCCATTCGAGGCAATGAGATCTTCCCTTATTCCGATCATAAAAGGCTTGTAGAGGAGATGCTGGCGCGCTATCGGCAATCACATCCTCAATTGGAGCAAACCATCTTTCGCATTGGTACTATTTTGGGAGCAAGTACTGATAATCTCATTACCCGTCTTTTTCACAGAAAACGTATCTTAGGCCTGCGCAATCACCTATCGCCCTTTGTCTTTGTATGGGATGAAGATGTGGCGAATGCTATGCGGCAAGCGGTTTATAGTGCCAATACTGGTATTTTTAATTTAATTGGTGATGGGGCTATTGCCAATCGAGATTTGGCCAAGGTTTTAGGCAAGCCTTATCTGGCCTTTAGGCCAGGGCTGCTGAGATTTTTACTCAAATGGTTGCATGCCCTTGGGCTCTCGCAATATGGTCCAGAACAGTTGCTTTTTTTGCAATATCGGCCTGTGATGGATAATCGTGCATTAAAAGAGGATTTTGGGTTTCAACCTCAGAAAACCTCTTTAGAAACCTTTTGTTATTATTTAGAGCATCAGGGCATTCAGGCTCAGAACTTAGACAAAATCAATATTCTTTACCCTAATACCGTTGAACAGGTTTAAAACTTTAAGTCCCCAGATTATGGATAACAAAACAAAAACTATTCTCAAAAAATTAGATCCTATTCGAAATAAACTTCTGAGTGAGTATTATAATGATGAAGAATATCAGGAC
>CAZOLU010000524.1:969-2579 GCA_964580485.1 uncultured Saprospiraceae bacterium
GGACTTGGTCATGGCGATGGGGGTAAGTGCCTGGGAATGGGAGCAACTAAAATCAGGTTTTGATGACTTTATTGCTCGTGCAGAATCCTACATCAAACATGGTTTGGCCGACGAAGCCTTAGAAGAATTAAAAGCTGCCCAAATCATTCACCCTAACGACTTGGAAATGCATCGCTGCTTTAGTCAGGCCTATTTGCAACTCTGGAGAGCAAAAAGCCAGCAAAAGTACGCAGATTTAGCGGAGCAACATGCTAAAACCTGTCTACAAATCAACTCAGAGTATGAATTTGCTGTAAAAATCTTGGCTCAGCTCAAGCAAAAAGCTACACCTCAAAAAGCAAGCTATCAGGCACCCAATGCAAGAGTAGAATGGAAGGGAAAACAACAACTGCAAGAGCAGAAAACCTCTCAAAACCCAGTAATATTTATTGGTGCTATTGTAGGCGTCATTATATTATTCATGGTTTATTATGTGCTTATGCCGAGTGGTTCCTCATCTAATTACAACAACCATGTAGAACGAGAAGTAGAAAGTCCACAAACCACTACAAGTGAAAATAATTCAACTGAAAGTAACACAGACGAGTACAACCCCATCAAACCCAGCAGTAATGATAAAAGCAGCAACAATGTAACTCCCAAAGGAATAACAAAGCAATACAAGAGTAGCGAAGTAGAGGTTCCCGTCACCTTCGACACCAAAAATCACAACAATATAAAATTTGAAACACAACGCTCTATCTTTCGCCGACCAGATCAATATAGTATTTACAAAACCTATTACACCTTAACCGGATTTGCCAGCATCGAAAATGCTAAGGCAGAATCCATCGAACTCATTTATGACCTTTATGATGGGGATAAGATCATAGCAACAGATAAGAGCTACGTAAGTGTTCCCAAAGGAGCTAGACCTGGTGACAAAATCCCTTTTTTAGCATTATATAGCAATCGGGAAGAATCTTACCAAATCTCTAAAGCCACTTTCAGAATTTCAAGGGCTCGAACCAAAGCAGCCAAGGCGCAATACCCCTCATCTCCCGAGGTCAAACTAATTTGGAAAACTCCAAAAACTAACAAAGTTGATCTGAGTCTTAAAGAACGGTTTTCAGAGGTTAAATACAACCCCTATTCTAAGGATATGCTCCATTCGATGACCTTTTTGGTAGAGAACAAAGGCTCTGCTCATATCAAGGAGATAAAATGTAAGATCAATTGGTATGATGCGAATGGCAAACTGATTAATGAAGACATTTTTTCTCTTTGGGCCATTTCTAATCCTAGATTAGCCCCCCAACAAGTAGCACTGACCCCCAATAGAGTGGTTGGACTGGATGTAGGACAGAAAAAAATAGAGGTCAAGAATTATACCCTTGAAATTTTGGAGGTGAAATATGAATAGCACATCAGAAATACTAGAAAAACTGCGTCCGATCAAAGAAAAGGGCTTTCCAGAACTTTACAAAGAAGAGGAATACATTGAGTTGGTACAGTCGCTTGGCATAGACCAGAGAGCCTGGCAACAACTGCAAGAAGCCTTTGGGGAATACTTGCGAGAGGGGCAACAACTTTTGCGCCAAGGCGACTTGCAGGCCGCTAAAGCGGCCCTC
>CAZOLU010000525.1:0-2557 GCA_964580485.1 uncultured Saprospiraceae bacterium
CAAATATTTTAGGTGATGAGGAATGTTGTACTTGGCTAGATGCTCTTCAAAAATTGGAAAATAAATATCGCTTTTTCCCAGAAGCTTTTCCGTAGAGGCACGGTACTTCTCAGTTCGAATCTCAATTCGACTTTTTACTAAGGGATCTAAACGATATTGAATAATTCCAGACAGGGCTTGAAGACGTTGCTTATATTCTTCATCAGTCAATTTTGGAAAATCATTCATCAAATCAGCAACCAAGATGCTAATACTGTCCAATTCAGGATGATTTTCAGCAAAATCAGTAGGAATATCATGGGTAGGAATTGTTGCATTGGAGATTCCCCAAGGAAGTAGGCAAATCAACAAAGCAAAAACTTTCGCTCTCAATATCATGGTTAGCAAGGCTTTAAAGAAACAAAAGTGATTTCTTGTTAAGTGTGTTTCTGGATCGTTAAGTTTGTTACTACAAGGAGTCAACGAGCCATTATGTGTTGTGTGTATAGGTCGATGCAAGGATTTTTTGGATATAGTACCAAATGTCCTAACAATAAAGGTATTATTTTTTTGATTAAAATCATAAGAAAAGGTGAGTAAGTCCTTACAAATCAACCCATATTTAACATTGCAGAACTGTTTTTTTACAAAAAATGGTTACTACTTACAATAATTGCAAATAATAACCATTTAATCAACTTAATAAAATTGAAAACTATCCTTAATTGGTTTTTTCAAGTTCTTTTTTAGAGTCTTTAGATTCATCAATCCCGTCCTGAAGCTCTTTAGAAACCTGATTTCGGGCATCATTAAATTCACGAATACCACGACCTAGTCCACGCATAAGTTCAGGAATTTTTCTTCCACCAAACAACAGTAAAATGGCGAAAAGAATAATCAACATTTCGGGACCGAAGAAGTTGAACAAAAGAATTGTACTCATAATATTATATTTTAAATGATTCTCACTTAGGAGTCTGTCTTGAAAACTAGTTTCGAAAATCTTAGACTACTATTTGCAAATTTACATTAATTTTGTTGAATAGACGAAATAAAAGCTCAAGGGTTTAATTTAATTAATAACTTTTTAAGGAAATCGTTGGCTTTTCTGCCCTAAAAATTAAGAATTTGTAGGAATATAATGCAAAATAGATATGTTTTGTGGAGTGAAGAGGCGTTGTGCACGATCTTGCAAGTCGGCTGTACTGATTTGTTGATAACGCATGCCTTCCTCATTGATCCAAGCAGCATCTCCCAACAATTCGTAATAGCCTAAACTTAGGGCTTTGTTAAAGGCCGTAGTTTCTGCAAAGGCGAGGTTGTGCTCGATACGATTTTGTAGACGTTGTAGAGCCTGTGCGCTTAGTTGTTGCTCTCGCAAGCGATGGAGCAACGTCCATATAGCCGATTCTGCCTTTTCAAAGCTCTGCCCTTCCTGGAGTTTACCCTCTATCACAAACAAGCCCGCTTCGATAGTTCCTGTGATGTAGGCATCTGCTTCTGAGAATATTTCTTGTCCTTTCACCAATTGCTGATAGAGCCAAGAGGCATCGGCATCTCCTAAAATATCAGAGAGCAGGTCGTCGAGATAGTAATCTTTTTCATGGCGTGCAGCAGCTCGAAAGACCATGTAGAGGGCTGGAGCGGCTACATTGGCTTGCACTTGTTGAAAGCGAGTTGCCGCCTGTGCTGGCTCAATTATTTTGCTTCGGCGATGAACTGCCCCTTTAGGGATATGCCCAAAATAATGCTCTACTTTACGCAGGGCTTCTTCTCCTGTAATATTGCCACTGATGGTTAGTACGGCATTGTTGGGACAATAAAAATTTTCAAAAAAAGCAGCTACGTCTTTTAAGGAAGCTTCTTGGATATGCTCGATCTTGGCTCCTATGGTTGGTACTCGGTAAGGGTGTTTCTGATAAGCCAGTGGGCCAAGGTGATGCCAAATATCGCCATAAGGCTCATCCAAGCAAGTTTCTTTAAACTCTTCAACCACTACCTTGCGCTGAATGTCTAAGGCTTTTTGATTCAATACTAGACTTTCCATTCGATCAGCTTCTAACCAAAGAGCAATGTCTAAATTACCGAGAGGCACCATATCGTAGTATACAGTCATGTCTTGATTGGTGAAAGCATTGTTCTCTCCACCAGCTCCTTGAATAGCCTCATCAAATTGAGGGGCATGTTTCGATCCTCCAAACATAAGATGCTCAAAAAGGTGGGCAAAACCTGTTCGATTAGGATCTTCATCTTTGCTGCCTACCTGATAGGTGATACAGATCGTTGCCATAGGAGTACTTTGGTCGGTATTGACCAAGAGCTTCAGCCCATTATTCAATAAATATTTTTCAAATTGTATCATAAAATGAAACTTACTTGATTAGTTTAGGCAATATTTAATATGGGAAATGCTGTTTTTTTGAAATGATATTTAGTGTTGATGCTGAATCAAGACTGTTGCGATCCCCATCACTGTCACAGCTCAAGCATATCAATTTTGGCATCTGACAAATTAACAGTCCGTGAAGTTTTTTAGTTCTTGCAAAAAACTCAAAAACTAGCTTTTTTGATGATTGAT
>CAZOLU010000526.1:0-2554 GCA_964580485.1 uncultured Saprospiraceae bacterium
CGGTAACTACTAACCTTACAGTCAATCTATTGCCAACAGTAACCTTTGCTGCAATCAGTCCAGATACGCTCTGTGAAGGTGCATCTCCAATCAATCTTACAGGAGGTAGCCCTGCTGGAGGAACTTACAGTGGAAATGGTGTCAGCGGAACTAGTTTTGATCCTGCTACCGCTGGATTGGGTACACAAACCATTACTTACAGCTATACAGATGCCAATAATTGTAGTAATACCGCTTCTACGGATGTTGAAGTCGCCTTGTGTGCAAGTACATCTATGCAAAATGTAGATTATCAGATTCAGGTTTATCCGAATCCAACCACATCCACGGTCAATCTAAGCATCGAAGGATTAGAGTTGGAAGGACTAAGATTATCGGTTTATGATGTCTTAGGTCGTCAAATCGAAACGCGTATGGTAGATGAGCACCTCGAAGTCATTGACTTAGGTCAGCTACTAGATGGGGTGTACCTCATTAGATTAGAAGGTCCTAATACCGCATTTGTACAGTCAGTTATCAAACAATAATTTTTGTCAGGGAATAGATCAAACCTATTCCCTGATTCATCCCTGTTTTGCCAAGCTTGGCTTTGGATATGTTCAGGCTTGGCTTTTTATAAACAGCTTATGATCACTTATTGTGAATCATTCAAATTTAAAACTAAATAGATATGAAACTTTTACAACTTTGTGGATTAACCGCTTTGATGCTACTTTTTACGATCTCCTTTAGCTCGGCAGCAGTACTGCCTCAGGCAAATCAGACCAGCTCTTCTATAGAGTCCCATAGTCCACCGATCCAAAAAGAGCAAAGTTCAAAGCGCCTTTACAAACTCAAACGAAAGCTATCCAAAGCAAAATCTCAAAAACGGATCGCCAAGCTTTCGGCCAACATTGACAAAATAGAAAAGGAGAATAGCAAGAAGAGTTTCTTTATTACGGCAGGAGTCCTCTTGGGTTTAGGTGTAGTTGGGATTGTTCTCGCCATCCTTGTTTCAACTGCATGGCTTAGCGTGTTGTTGTGGATCCTTGCGGTACTCGCTATCCTTCTAGCAGGATTGTTCTGGCTCTTTGCTATGCTGACTAAAGCCTAATTCCATCAAGTCCTTCTCTTTTTCAAAAGATATTTTAATGCAAAAAATTATGAAATACCTCATTTTAGCAGCCTTACTCTTTGTGGCACACTCTAGTTTCTGTCAAGACACCGTAAAGTTGAAAAATCATATTATTACCTATCAAAGCTTTCCTACAGATGATGAGAAGGAAGTTTTTGTTCGATATAAAATATGGAAAAAGAACTATGCTCATCCAGTTCTAACACTTATACAGGAAGTTTCTGCATCGGAATTAAAGCATACTTTAGAAAGTGAATACCATAACTATTCACCAGTGCTCATTGAGGATTGGAATTTTGATGGATATGAAGATATTGGGCTGATGAAGGGGAGTGGGTCTTATACGGTATACCTGTATGATACAGTAAAACAAGAATTTATTCAAAACACCCAACTAACGGATTTATACTATGCATATAGTTCTCATGGGACCCTATCTATTTTAAGAAAAAAACAGCTAATTGGGGCTTACGATCGTAATATAGCACACCTATATGTGTGGGAAGATAATAATCTTGTTTTGGTAATGGAGAGCTATTATGATAGAGTTGGGAGTATTAATGAGGATACTAAAATATACGCAGATCAGGTGGCAATAGACTATTACTCTAGTCAAGGTAATTGGTTCTACGTGATCAATATTATACATAACGACAAAATTCTTTTTAGCAAGGAAATTGACGATAAAGATGACTTTGCCGAAGCGTTGAGAAATATCTGGATAACTGAGGAGGATTAAAAGTCTTAGAGTACTTGGACAAAAAAGTAGCACTTTGTCGATGCGTCTTAGCTAGAATATACTTGAGCAATGGCCTTGCGCAGTAAAAATTCTGCTTTGTGGGGAGCCATGATTTGATTGAGGGAGCTTATAATAATGATTTGCTGTTCTGCTTGGTAGAATAATGCTCCGCCATAAGCACTGCGGTGCCCCATCCAGTAAGCTCCCTTTAGTTCAAACAGTTCTATCCCCAAGCCATAGGCTGCTCCCTCAACGCTAGTTTTGAAATCCTGCATAGCTTTTAGGGTGCTAGACTGTTGAAAAACTTGTCCGCTAAACAGGGCTTGCGCAAAAATACAGAGCTCATCCATAGTAGAAACCAAGCCCCCGCCCCCCCAATCGAAAGAGCTATTCACCAGCTCAAGAGAAAGCTGACCATAATAGGGCGGTGAAAATGGAAGCTCCCCCCTGGGAGATTCATAAAACTCTAAATAAGTGTTTTCAAGCCCTAAGGGGCCTAAAATCTTGGTTCTAACTGCTTCGTGAAAACGAAGCCCACTCCAGTTTTCTACCAAGAGTGCCAGCAAAAGGTAGTTCGTGTCGGCATAATGAAAGGCCGTACCTGGACGCATCTGAGTCCTATGCGCTAATTGAAAACTTTTATAAGTAGGGTCTGCTGAAAACATCTTATTTAATTGATTATCAGTAAAATAAGCCTACAT
>CAZOLU010000527.1:0-2553 GCA_964580485.1 uncultured Saprospiraceae bacterium
CGTTTACCGGTTAAAGTTTCCAATTCCATCATCTCTTCATGTGCAGTTTCTTCTGAATGCATTCGGATAATTTCAGCCTTTTTCTCCAAAAAATCAAGACTCATATAAGCATCCGACTGGAATAGGCGAAATTTTCTCATACTTTTCATGGAAATTCTACTAGCTGTGATATTGGCAACCGCACTATTTGCAAACTCAATGCGAGCATTGACAATATCGGCCGTAGGGCTCACTATGGCAAGGCCACTTGCTCGAACATCCTGCACTGGAGCATCCACCAAGTTGAGGAGAATATCGAGGTCATGAATCATGAGATCAAGCACTACCGACACATCAGTTCCTCGAGGATTGTATGCGGTTAGGCGATGTGCCTCAATAAACATGGGTTGTACTTTTTGGTCTTGGATGGCCAAAAAAGCAGGGTTGAAACGCTCTACAAAACCCACCTGAGCTTTAACCTTGTTGGCTTTTGCTGCTTGATAGATCTGTTCTGCTTCGGCTAAGGTTGAACTGAGGGGCTTTTCTATAAAAAATGGAGTCTGCATTTGAATGGCCAACTGTGCAAGTTGGAAATGTGTAGAGGTGGGTGTCACAATATCAATTACATCCGCAGCTTGTATTAGACTTCGCTCATCAGGGTAAGCCCTAATTTGATAGGCCTCTACTATCGCTGCACTGCATTGGGGATCAGGATCATAAAATCCAATAATTTCATAAACCTCGGGCAACATTTGAAGGCATTTGAGGTGTATTTTTCCCAAGTGGCCCAATCCGAGAATCCCAATTTTGAGGCGCTGCTTTTGCATAAATTGTTGGCTTGATGTGTTTCTTTACTTCGTGGTTCACCGAAGTATTAGTGGTTAAGGTATTTGCAAATATAAGGATAATACTGCGCTTTTTACTAGGGAAAGATTGATTAATGATTTGTTGAATTTTTACTGTTTGGTGTATGTTAGCTGGCAACGCCTTTGCTTATCAAAGGCGTTGCTTGTGCGCGCAGGCGCGTAGCAAGAGCGTAGCTCATCTACGCTCTTGCTCAAAAAAGAAATAAAAAAATGCGAGCTTTATTGAACTCCTTTAGGCTTTTTAGGATTTATTGAGTAAGTTTCCGTACTTTTGCCTTATAAAAAGTATAGATCAAGAATTAAACAGCTCTTTTATATGCATAAACTTTTCCATAAAGATGGAGAATCGGGAGAAACACATAAACACACAACATCTATAATTACTCCCAAATCTGAACTTCGCTTCGAAGATTTTTTAAACCTTTTTCCTCCTATCGAACTTCCTTTTAGCATTACTTCCGATACCGAACGAACGATTGCAAAAGTACATGATCCCTTACATCCTGCTTGGGTAACTCGGTTTTTATTAGATCCTGAAAATCTGGATGAATACACCGAATTTATGCCTTGTTTCAGTATTCCCAACACAGAAAAGTTTGTTGGACTAGTTTACTGGCAGGCTTCTTTAGAAGGAAGTGCTTATTTTTTAACCACATTTTCCAAATCGGGAAATATTATAGATCAAAAAATTATAGCAGGAACCCTATATCTTAAAAACGCTATGGTGCAAATGGTTTGTTCCATAGCCGAAGATTGGAGCATTCTACGCTCAGAGGCTGAACTCACTGCCCAAGGGGAAATCAATAAAGCCGTAGAGCCCAAAACTAAATTTATTCAAATGACCTTAGAAGGTGAATTACTGGAAGATTAAAACTTTCAGCCAAAAACCAAAAACAGCTTAAAACCTGAAGCTATTGCTCTGCTTCAATATCTGCCCATCCGTTAGTTTTAAGCGATATTTTAACAACCCAAAAATATTATGACGAAAAAAAATAAGAAAAATAGTAGAAAAACAGAACGTAAACAATTAAGTGCTAAAGATTTAAGAAAAAAACTAATGGATCTTTTTATGGCTCGCCCTAAAGACAGAATGGGAGCCAAAGAGATTTTTAGAAAACTAAATATTGCCAACTCCAAAGATTCCGTAGATTCTGCACTGAGCGACCTTTTTAAAGAAGGGGTACTGGTGGAACTTGGAAAAGGGGATAAATTCAAATTTAATAAAGACTATAAAATCGAATCTAAAAAAGGTAAATCCTCTAAACGTAGAGGTTCAACATCTAAAAATAAAGGGAGCCATATTGCCACTGGAATTGTAGATACTACACGTACTGGAGCTGCCTATATCCTTTCAAAAGACTCTGGATTAGAAAAAGATATTTTCGTCCCTCAAGGGCGATTGGGTAATGCACTCAAAGGTGACACCGTCAAGCTGCGTTGGTTTATGCGCAGAGGCCGCCCAGAGGGCGAGATACTCGAAGTGGTTCGCCGCCATCGAGAAGCCTTCGTTGGTACATTCGTCATGTCCAAGCAATTTTGTTTTGTCATTCCAGATGATGATGCTATCCCTGTGGATATTTTAGTGGATAAAAGAAGCATCCAAGACGCTAAAAATGGAGATAAGGTAGTCGTCACTATTACCAAATGGCACCCTAAGCATGGAGTAGATAATCCCAAGGGGGAGATTACGGCGGTGTTGGGAAAAGTG
>CAZOLU010000528.1:0-2549 GCA_964580485.1 uncultured Saprospiraceae bacterium
TGGGGCGTTAGTGTAAAATTAGCACCAAAAAGGTTGAAGTTGATAGGAGTTGTGAGCACGCCACCAGTTCCTGCAGTTGCAAAAATACCAGAACCTGCATTTTGACCTGTTTCATAATAGCCAAAACCTGTACCAAGGTTGCCCCCAACACCATTCTGAGCACCACCACCACCACCAGCACCGATACCCAGCGTAAAGGTACCAATACCGAGGTTGATGCTTTCCACCAATCCAACGGAGCCCCCTCCGCCGCCGCCACCAAAAATGCGGCCATTATCGTTGACAAGGTGGGTATGTACCGTAATATTAATGGCATCAGTACCATCCAAGCCTTCTCCATTACCTCCCGAAGCCAAACCAGCACCAGCACCACCATCACCACCACGAGCAAGTAAATCCCCTTGATTCCAAATCCCTACCTTGGAGTCGGGGTGGAGATTACCCGTAGTAAACACCGGAGCCGTAGTGTCATTCTCTAGGCGTACCCCAGAAGCAATTCGAGCCACTACGCAAATCGGAACAGAAGTCGGAAGACCATTGGCCGCTTGCAAATCATAGTTGAGTTGGGGGGTGTTAATATCTACTTCAAAACAACTATCAACGGCTACTACAAAAACTTGATTACCAATAGTATTACCACAAACAGCTTGCACAATCACAGGATAAACCCCTGGTTCGGCAAAAATATCCGCCTCCACTGTCAGTAAAACCGTATCACTCCCATTCACCACATAACTGCTGAGGTTGGCTGTAATGCCAGGAGGAAGATTCGGTACCACATAAATCGCAATATTGGTCGTATCTCCCGCAAATTGGTTGAGATACAAAAACGCAGAGTCTGCATTATTGCTAATACGATCAATATAGCCAGCATTATTGTCAATGTCGAAAGAAAAAGCACAATCGCTACAGTTGCGTTGCCAAGTACTGATCCAACACTCTCCATTGTAGTACTGCATGACACTATCGGTAGTGTTAAACAGCATCAACCCTAGTTTGGGGTCAAAAATATTATCACGCTGTGTTCGGGTCATCCTAGGAGGTAGAAAACCTCGGTCTGTAGACTCCAGATGCAGAATGGCACTAGTATCAGGTTGTAGAATGTTAATACCTACCTGTGCCTCTAAGAAGTTTATAGAATAACTTCCCAAAAACGATAAAATGATAATTAATTGAGCAAATTGCTTCATTGTGGTATAGTTAGATTGTATTTTAGGCTTGAATTAGATTAGTAAAAATACCAAGTATCTATTAAATATTACAAAATAAAACTAAAATATTTTGATATATGAACTTATCAGAGCTTTTAACACATCTCGGAGAGGATCGTCAGACCTATTTTAATGCGGTAGTTCCACCCATTGTACAATCTACCAATTTTAGTTATTCTACGGTCGATGCTTTTCGGGAAGCTTTTCGGGATGAATATAAAACACCCCTCTATACCAGAGGAAATAACCCCACAGTGGCCTTATTACGCCAAAAGTTAGCAGCTTTGGAAGGGGCGGAAGATTGTTTGCTTTTTAGTAGTGGTAGTGCGGCTTGTGCTGCAGCTGTTATTGCGAATGTCAATGCAGGGGATCATATCGTTTGTGTAGATAAGCCTTATTCCTGGACCAATAAGCTGATGCAAGAGTTTTTGCCAAGGTTTGGGGTCGACTGCACTTTTGTAGATGGCACCAAGGTTGAAAATTTTAAGAAAGCTATTCGATCTAATACCAAAGTGATGTATTTGGAAACGCCCAACTCCCTGACCTTTGAACTACAAGATTTGGAAGCTTGCGTGGCTTTAGCAAAGGAGTATGAGCTCATCACTATTTGCGACAACAGTTATAGTAGCCCTATTCACCAAAATCCTATTGCCATGGGGGTGGATATTGTAGCACATTCTGGAACTAAGTATATTAATGGGCATAGTGATGTAGTGATTGGGGTGCTTTGTGGAACAGAAGCTATGATGCGCAAAATTTTTAAATTTGAGTACATGGGTTTGGGAACTAATGTTTCTCCTCAGGATGCCTGGTTGGTGCTGAGAGGGTTGCGTACCCTGCCTTTGCGCATTCAGCGTGCTCAAGAGACGACTATAAAGGTGTTGGAATTTTTGGAAAAACACCCCAAGGTAGATTATGTACGCTACCCTTGGTCTAAATCTCATCCACAATATGCCTTGGCTCAGAAGCAGATGAGGGGAGCTGGCGGACTGTTTTCGGTCAACTTTAAGGCCAAGTCTTTGGAGGATATGGAGCGTTTTTGTGAAGCTATTGCCAATGTTTTTCTGATGGCGGTTTCTTGGGGGGGCTATGAGTCTTTGCAAGTGCCTTCTGCTGCTTTCTATAATCTACATCCTGGAGAAACTCCTCCCTTACCCTACAGTTTTGTTCGTTTTTATGTGGGATTAGAAGAACCCGCGTTTTTGATTGACGCACTGGAAAAAGGTTTGAAACTGTTGTAGTTTTTTGCTGAGCACTTAGCATGAAAATCTATCCTTATTTTCAATAAAGCTTATGCAAGTATTTTTCTAGGCGATAAATTGCCTTTTTTAGAGCTAA
>CAZOLU010000529.1:0-2534 GCA_964580485.1 uncultured Saprospiraceae bacterium
AAACTGCGTAATCAGCCTCCACTCGCAATGACAAGCTTAATTGTGAGACAGCCTCGACGCAGGCTCTTGAATACTTCTACATAAACCTTTCCCCCCAGAATTAGGGCTAGAGGCCCGAAACATATTAGCATGGCGGCGTCAGCCCCATACATACGGACAAATACGGATGAAATATTTTATCACCTATCATCCTAAACATACTCCAAAAAATTACTATAGATACAATGCTTAAGCCTCCTTAGTTATTAATATAAATCTATACAAGGAAGTGCCAACCCTCCCCGATTATTAAAATAAAAATATACAAGCAAATGTTAACCCTACCCGACTATAAAAATAAAAATACACAAGCAAGTATTAACTCTCTCTAACTATAAAAATAAAAATATGCAAGCAAATACAAACCCTATCCGACTATCAATTTAATTCATGTAAATAGGTTTTAGTTATATCTAGCTATCAATATTGATTCTTATTAGTAAGTAGTAACCCTATCTGCTTATTTAAGTTATTTGTGCAGCATGGCATAACTTTTTTTTCTTAACTTTTGAAAACTTAATGTGCATCCCAAACATCCTAAACACATACCCATGAAATAATCTTAGCCTCTTATCCAACGGGTGCACAACAAGTTTGTTAAAAACGAAAAAGCAAGACTTGCGTCATGCTGAAAAAATTCGATTTTTTGTCAAAAAGTCGGATTTTATTTAGCATCTCTGCCAAATTTCAGGTCAAAGTGTTAAGAGATTTTGCATCTATTTCCATATTCATGGGGTGCGGAATGACGGCAGTTTTGTTAAGCTGCAAATTTGTCGTGCACCCTCATCCAACGATCTATCAGTATGCCTCTCTTTTTTTTATTATATTGTGAAGGTTTGTATAAGTAATGACCTAGTATCTATTATTATCTTTCACATTTTACATGTATATCACATGGAAGAAATTCAGAATACCCCCAAACAAGAAGCTGTAAAGAAAAAAAAAGCTGCTTTAATTCCTGCATCTGATATGGATTTAGCTGGTTTAGCAAGTCGTGTATTACCTAATTGGCGCAATAGTAACTTGCCTCTTAATTGGGTATTGGCAGATGAAATGGAAACAAAGATCAACACTTTTTCATCGGCTATCCGCAGTAAAAGCAACACCCAAGCCAGTCGTTTAACTGTAACTCAACGCTTGTTAGAGCTAGAAAAAACAATGAATGGGCATATTTCTTATTTGAAAGGATACATCCAGGAAGCCTTTGATAAGGACAAAGCACCCACTTTCTACCGTATGTTTGGATTAGAAAAACTAGATAAAAAGGGTTCTTACCTATTGCCTAAAGATCGGGAATTTCGGGTAGAGGCTTTGGAGCGTATGGTAAGTCAGTTGGATGTAGCAGATTTTCGTGATCGGACGTATGGATATAATTTTTGGAAGCCTCTGTTAGATGAGTATAAGGAGTTGAAGAAAGATGCCAACCAAGCAGATTCCTCTATGACAGCTTCAGCTCAGGAAAAGCGGATATTGCGCAAAGAAATTCGTCAGTGGTTGCAATCTATTGTGTATCTAATTCGAGCGCATTACCCTGATGAGGTGGAAAGTCGGCTACGAACTTGGGGCTTTCACAAGGAGAAAAATTAAAAAAATGGGTGTAGGGGAGTTTTGAGTATAGGCTAAGAAAAACTTCTTTGTTTTTATGGGGCTTACGCCGCCATGCTAGTATGTATTGCCCTGCTAGGGCTAAAAAAGATAGGGCTATAAGGCTGTAAATAAACACAGGGCTGGAGGCCCGACTCATACTAGCATGGTGGCGTAAGCCCCATAAACCCTATAAATTTCATGAATATCATCCTCTAAACCCCATAAATATCATCCCATAAATCTCTTACGTCACCGCATCCCTCAACTCCCTCAATACATCTCGTTTTAACTGATGCTTTCCTTCAAATTGGATGCTTTTGAGGTGAGGAAACTCTTGTTGCAGCACTTTGATTTGGTCTTGGGCGGCTTTGAGGGGAATGAATTGATCTTCGGTGGCATAGATGACATGAAAGCGAGCCGCTTGAATTTTGGCTTTTTGCGAAGGAGAGCGTTCATCTGATATACCACCAGCCCACAAGCTAATCGAGTGAGGCTCCGCCTTTCCATGAATGAGCCACCGCCAAAGCGTGGCTACTCCCTGCGAGAAACCTAAGAGGTGCAATTGATAGCCTTGCGGAACTTTTTCCTCTATCATCTCCACAACTTTGTCTAAATATACTACTTGGTCGATGATTTCAGCTTCGCGATTTACCTTCGTCATCCAACTAGCACCCACATCTCCCCAAAATCCATCTATATAGAATCGAGATAAAGCCTCTGGCGCAAGTATCACGGTATCTGGCTGTACTAAGTTGGCAAAGGGCTGAATAAAGTTTTCGCCAAGTTGGCGATAGCCGTGCAGCACAATCCATACATGCTTTGTTTGCGCAGAAAACTCGCCTAGCATAGCCACTCTTGCGCGCCTTTCGGTAATAATTTCTAGGTTTTGGATAGATGTCATAGCATTC
>CAZOLU010000530.1:0-2530 GCA_964580485.1 uncultured Saprospiraceae bacterium
AAAGCCCCTATTTCTTCTCCGCTCATGTTTTTAAAGAACTGGAAATCCTCATGGTGGAGCTTAGAGAGGTTTATCGACAGCAGGATATGGCTTTTATACGTTTGCTCGATGCGGTGCGTACCAATAGTTTGGACTATGATGAGTTTATGGAAATCAATGAGCGACATGATCCTGAGTTTCCCGTAGACAGCGATTTTTATATCATTTTGGCAGCACGTAATGCTACGGTCGATGAGATCAATCGGGAGCGTTTAAAGGCTTTAGATGCTCAACAAGAAAGCTATATTGCTACCATTAGTGGTAATATAAATGTGCAACCGGCTGCTACCCCCCTTAGGCTCAAAGTAGGGGCACAGGTTATGTTTTTGGTCAATGATCCCAAACGGCGTTATGCCAATGGTTCGGTAGGGCGTGTGGCTTATTTAGGGCATGAGGAAATTCATGTAGAGGTCTTGCAAGCAGATGGACGTATCGAATTGGTGGCGGTAGAGCGTTTCGAGTGGGAAATGGTTAAGCATGAGCTAGGCGAAGATGGTAAAATTGAAACAAAGGTGATTGGAAGCTTTACGCAATTCCCCCTACGTCTGGCTTGGGCCATGACCATTCATAAAAGCCAAGGAAAAACCTTTGATCGGGTGGTCATTGATATGAGGGGAGGTGCTTTTGAATTTGGCCAAACCTATGTAGCCTTGAGTCGATGCCGTACTCTAGAAGGCATTGTGCTGCGCAATCCCCTCCAACCACAAGACATTCGGGTAGATCCTCGAATCCTAGAGTTTTATCAACAGCATTATTGATGAGATGAAAAGTAGCTATTTAGGGTAGGCATATTGCTCCATTAGCTGGTTTATAAGCCTCTAGTTTTATGGTATCTAAACTCATTAGGCATCCTCATAGGTACTTTCCCTTGAATTGGATAAAATACGAATAAAAATCAGTATCCCCCCAAAACAAGACCACTAGTTAAATCAAAAAAAACTGCCGACAATATTACACTAGGGACAATAGTGTCTGCCTCCTGTGGAGTTGAACTGCAATTAGGGGGCTTGCTTTGAGCGGAAATTGAAATTTTGCCCTATGGCTTAAAATCCCTCTGTTTCTATCCTAGCAAGCATAAGTAAATTGGCATCTATATGCTGAATTTTTCTGCAAGCATAAAGTTGATCGTAGTCCTAACACTGAGTTAAACTAGTAGTAGAGGCCATTACTTATGTTACAGAATACTTAGTTATGCAGAAAGTTTTAATGTTTGGAAACGTGCGATCTATTTAGAAGAACTCTATGCCCTTTGCAAGAAAATGTATTATCGGGAGGAGAGAACATTTTTTATAAAATACCTCCAATGCTGCCCCTAACAAAAAGCAAAACGCCTTGTAAGTTTTTGACCTACAAGGCATTTTGCTTTTTCTATGTCGTTTTTCCCAAAAACGACACAAGTTCTATACCTAAAAACGCCGTAATGATCGACATTACAGCGTTTTAAACGTGACCCCAACAGGATTCGAACCTGTAACCGTCTGCTTAGAAGGCAGATGCTCTTCCAGTTGAGCTATGGAGCCAACCCAAATTACTTTGGCGATGCAAAGATAACGGTTTTTTGATAAAAATCAAAAGTCCTCATTGTTTTTTACATAAGATATTTTATCAACTCATGATTCGGTAAAATCGTTCCCAAGCAAGCTTTAAAAGAATAAAAAGTCCCGTGAAAACCAGCAAAACTTGCCAAAGTCGCTTCAGTGGCAAGACCTCCAGGTGCATGAGGAAGAGGATAAAGCAAAATACAATGGCCATTAAAATCATCAATTCATATAAAGCCCCAAACCAAGGCAGTGCTTTGATAGATATACTGCGCCCAATGAGATAAAAGGTGAGCAGCATCGAAATAAGTGGCATATAATAAACGGTAAAGGGCAGTTCAATTAAAGACTGCTGCCCATAGAGCATAGCATAGCCCCAAAAACTTAGGGACAATACCCCAGGCACTGCGGAGGTATAAATCAAGCCTGACAAAACATAATTAAAGGGAGGCTGATGCCCTTTGTTTTGACTCATGCTAGCAGCCAAGAAAGCTACAATCGGCAAAATTAAAAAAAAGAAAAACAGTGCTACCGTATCTTGTGTTATACTTTTTATCAACTCATCTATTGTCATAGGAGTGTGGTGGATTTAGAATCTGTTGGATGATTAAGGAGCAACTAAAAAATTGGCATCATTTTTCAAGTATAGAAACTAGCTTTGTTGAAGTGGCTACTGCTTAGCTTGCTTAGTCTTAAAATTCAACAAAGCAACTAAAATTGAATATAGCAATATATTTATTATTTTTGTAATCTAATATCGGTAATTGATTGCTAGTTTTTTGTAAATTGATTAGCCGTATTGAAAAATAATCAACTTTTTATGAAGAAACTACTCCTACTTTCATTACTCTTTAGCTTTGTATTTCAATTCAATGCACAAGCACAGCAGGCTGATGACATGTATTTTTGGAAAATATTGAGTAAGGTAAAGTATAAATCCAAACTTGATATCG
>CAZOLU010000531.1:0-2307 GCA_964580485.1 uncultured Saprospiraceae bacterium
ACTAATTTTCACTCGCTCATAAATTGGATTGCGCACTTCTATTTTCACAAAGGGAGATGCCAAAGTATGTAGATAATCTCGAATAGCTTCCAAGGTAGCATTATTGACCATAGGTAGCTGCTGCTGTCCTTTTTTCAAACGAGGCACAACAACGATCGTAACGGCTCCTTTTTCCACAAAGTCTTCATTACCTACATGCGTTACACATTTCACTTGGAAAATATCGGGAAAACGCTCTAATACCAAACGCTCATAATCCCAAGCAGATACAGCTCGGCTTTTATGACGGAGTCGCTCACTAGTTCGGGTATAAAACTCCATTTTGGTTTCTCCTGGTCGGCCACCGAAAGAAGGAAAAGGTTGTTTGACTCCACGAATATTGGAATTGGAAGTGACCAACCCTTTGATGCTTCCTCCTGGTAGGCTTTGCTGCAGATGCTTGGCATCATCGCCCCCGTTATGCACCCAAGTTGCACTAACTGCTTGTGTAGCCATGTGCAAGACTTTTGGCATACGAGAAGCATTTCCACGAACAGATACCTGCAACCAGTACATTCCTGCTGGTAAAATATGATTGTTATCGGTCAAATCTCTAGGGAGATCTAAGGTGATAATTCCAGAATTATTAAAATTGTAGGTAGTATCACTTAGAATTTGATGTTGAGAAAACTCCTTCCATTCATCTTCTACCATATAACTCCAAATTACTTCTACCTGCTTGGAATCGCTACTCTTTCCTTTAATCATAGAGTAGTAATCCTGATTTTCTTTCAGCTCAAAGTAAATCGATAAGGTGGAAGGAGGATTCAAGCCTTTCACCCCTAAATACAAATAAGCTTCTTCGTCATAAGCTGGCAATAAAGCACGATTGCTTGGGCGACCTTGATCAAAGGTTTTAATTATACCAAAAGGATGAATATGAAATAGCTGTTCTGCAACAGAACTACTTCGGATAGATCCAATAGATAAAACATTTACTTGTGTACTAGCAGAATAATCCAAACTCAAATTACGGATAACGGGGATCCATGGTTGCTTGGGGAGCGGTAGCTCGGGACCTTTACGCTTAGAATCTGCATTATAAGCCACTATTTTGGCATAGATATTTGAATAATCATCATGCCCAAACCCTACCGAAGGTGCGGTCAACTCTAGTTTTAAATACCCAGATCGGATCTCACTATTAAATACAGAAGGCAGTTTTAGAGCATAATCGGGCGTAATATTGAAAGACTTTAAATCTAGATCATCTAAGATCGTTTCTTTAGCCACTCGATAGCGGTCCTCTTCATCTGGCTCAAACAAGTTGTATTCTCTCAAATTATCTTCCGCAGCAGGGAAAAACTGCCCTTCGGAAAGTGCCGACACTCTTATTTTGTAAGCATCGTTGGTGATGCCCAAACCATATTCTTTGTAATAACCTCTCAAACCTTTTTTGTGGTCTGGTAGGTTGTGCCAGTCGATATTGATCTGAAGATCCGTCAAGTCTTTTTTGAAAAGCTCGGCCTTTCCAATAAGCAAATAAGACCCTACCTTAGGAATAGCACCAAAAGGTTGGAAAGGGATGCTTGACTCTAAAATACCATATTCATTAAACAGATGCAATCGTTTCATTCCTTGTACGGTTACATCTATCATAATCTTATCTAGCATCAACTCCTTCAAGAAAGAGTAGGAAAAGACCACATCTTGATTCTGATGCAGCACCTTCATTACAGGGTGCTTCGTATCAAACTCATCTCCCAACAATTCTTTATCATAGCCAGTAATAGACGGCGCAGAGGAGTTGAGGGTAACCACCAATGTAATTTCAGGAATAGCCCAATCTTCGGGAGGTAAAACCTCACAAGTATTTGCCGCTACCCAGCCTTCGGCAGTAGTGAAAAATACATTAAGACTATTGCGAAACACTTTGGAAAAAGCATCCTCTCTAGAAATATCTTGATTTTTACTAATGTCTTTGATGAGTAGATTGAGTGTATACATCGACTCCCGCTCAAATTCAAGGCGTAATGTAACCGTACGATGCCCTTCCTCCATTTCCAAAATTGGAGCAGCAATAGCCCAGCCAATATCAGCAAAGGTCATTTGACGTTCATTTTCAGGGCGTTCTAAAAGTTCCTCTCCAAAGGATGGCCATTCCTCCTCATTGTTGATAAATCGCTTTCCTAAACCATCCCTAGAGTTGGCAACAGGAGCAGCATAAATATTGGTAATGACCTTGTAAGAACTCCCAATTCCAATTTTAGAGTTTTTACTAATGAAAAGCGTCTTGGCAGACTCTATTTGAGCCCTGTTCAACTCAAT
>CAZOLU010000531.1:2317-2529 GCA_964580485.1 uncultured Saprospiraceae bacterium
CCGTAATCTGTTTGATAATGAATGGGATTACCATCTTCATCTACTCCTGCATTGATAAGTGTTCCCTCTGGTAGATGAAATTTATCGATATGTTTTGCAAGATCTAGATAAATATTCACTTGATCTGCCTTATACCCTCTTTCTTTGAGCTTTAGCACATCGTAGTAGTAAAAATCTAGATGTTTTTCTGTTAAGGTATTCAGTTGATCCTG
>CAZOLU010000532.1:0-2514 GCA_964580485.1 uncultured Saprospiraceae bacterium
GTTGTCAATTTGCTCGACTAGTGTTTTGGCTACCCGCCGCATCATTTTTTGTGCTTTCTCAGGATCTTTATTTGCGGCACGCTCCAGCATTTGAATTTGCAGTTTCATTGGGGTGAGCGGGTTCTTAATTTCATGTGCTACTTGTTTAGCCATATCTCGCCAAGCCGACTCTCGCTGGCTTCGTGCAAGTTCTTTGGTATTTTCTTCTAATGCTTGAATCATATCATTAAAGCGTGCAACAAAGTCACCAATTTCGTCTTTACTTTCCCAAATAATAGGATCATTTTTTTCTCCTACCTTAATTAAACGAAGTTTTTCACCAATTACAGACAGGGGACGAGTGACGGAGTTGGCAATAAGAAAGGCTACCACCCCTGCAAGCAGTAAGAAAATAACATAAACATTGAGTAAAGCACCTAAAAACTCAGCGACATCCTGAGAGCGAATGTTTTTGCTGCCTGCTAGGTCATAAGGTAGGTTTAAATAAGCAATCACCTGATCCTTGCGGTTTTTTAGTGGCACATAACCAGACAAATACTCAAAATTATTGATCTGTTCACTGTGGCTAAAACTAGCAAGCTGTTCGTAACGCATTTTATAATATGCTACGGGGTGCATTTGGCGGCTGAGGAGTCGTCGTTCAAAAACAGCATCTTCCGAAGTGGAGAGCAATTGACCATTCAAGTCATATACATTGACATCAATCTTATGAATATTTGCTAGCTCCTTAGCATCAGGAATTGCCGAACCCGAATCACTACTATTGATAATTTGCCAAGTGGCGGTTTTTGCAGTACTCCCAATTTTTCGCTCTAGGCGTGATTTGTGATAGTCGGTATATTCATTTTGAAAATAAATGATGGTAATAAAACCAATGGCCACAAAAGAAAGTAAGCTCACTACTACAATCCCCTGTTGGATACGTTCTCGCAAAGAAGGTTGAAAGCTGATTGGAAGAATATCTATATCAAAAATTTTTCGAGCCATCCAAACCAAAAGAGCCATTAAGATCACCGCAATAATGCCGGAGCAAAAAATGTAGGAGAAGATACTGATTGGTTTGAGCCAAGACTCCTCCTTTAATTCAACCATCGCTATATAGTTGCGATTATCTCTGTAGATGAGGTATTTACTACCTTCTCTTTTTTGCAAGAGATATTCTTCTTGTTCAGGAATAGGATATTCATAAGATAAAAAGGCAGGGAAATTACCTTCTCGACTGCTTACTCTTTGGTTGTTTTTATAAAGTGCATAAGCAAAATCTTCAAATTGCTTTTCCACGCGGTTTTGGGTTAGCGAGAGCAGTTCAACATAAATACTTGTTTCTCCACCACCTTTTTTGGGAGTCAATTCAATGACAATAATACCCAAATCATTGTTCTTCTGCCGTATAGGAATATGTGCAATATAACGATACTGACCATTAGGGTGCGATAAAAAATAGAGGTAGTCGTTAGAGGTGGGCTGGGCCTCTTCTATTAGGTTTTGCACTTGGCTATAAGGCCTATGATCCCTCTTTTTAGGTGCACCACTAGCCGTATACATATTGATTTTGTATTGATAACGACCAAAAAACTCATTATCTAAATACAAATAGGTAAGGCGTTCGATAACTTGGCTATAGGGAATATACATCGAACTGAAATAGACCTTGAAAAAATCATCATCTTCAATTCTAGGGCCTAATCTAAAAAAGGCCTCCTCCACACTAGCATCTTGCTCATAGGTGACAGACCTTAGAAATTCTTGCCGCAACATTTTACCTTTAGCCATATTGGCCTGTTCTAAGAGTACTGTGGAGATAGCAGCAAAAAATAGTAACCAACTTCCCAACCAAACAAAGGTTAGTTGACTCAACCGGACAAACCACATGAGTAGCACAGAGAACGCAATACTAAAAAAAGCAATATAAAGGGTATTGAAAATTGGGTATTGGTAAAAAAGAGCAATAACTAGTGCTAGTAGAATCACCCCTCCTCCAATAGCAGCATGAACAGAGTAGGGGAATTTGAGAGGAGCCAAGAGTCGGTAGATCTTATTGGCAATAAGAAAAAAAGCAAGGAATAGAAGCACTACACCTATTAACGTAATAAAAGAGTATTGATCTAGTTGGGAAAAATCTTCAAATTCAAAGTAAATACTTGAGTTTAGTACAATATCTCGCAAAACAACTTGAATGAAGGAAAATCCACCCACAATGAATCCATAAGTCCCAATGGCAAATAGCCATTGTTGAAGAATGGACCACCTTGAAATACGCTCGAAACGCCACTGGTGCAGTATGAATACCGCAATAGCCATCAACAAGATCATATCAACGAGAAAATCACCTAAAGAATAGAACCACAAGTTGTTGGTGATCGAAAATTCTAGTTGGAAAATATCTATACTGTGTATAGAAGATGGAATCTCCGCATAAATCGTGATAAGCCGAGGGATGAAAATCATCAAAACAAAAGAAAAAAGTCCTAAGACTAATCCCCTTTGGCGGCTGATTATAGCTGCTAGCTTGTA
>CAZOLU010000533.1:0-2508 GCA_964580485.1 uncultured Saprospiraceae bacterium
CATGAAATTCAAAGCGAAACTAAAATTCAAAATTATTTCTAAAAAACTTTAAAAAACCAAACTAGTATGAGATACCTATTGGTTGCAACTTTATGTGTATTATTTAGCCTAGCCTCAACAGAACAGAGTTTTGCCCAAAAAGCAGACGACTTGGTAGGGGTTTGGGAGCCTAGTCACGGTAAGGCTCGTGTAAAAATTGAGAAGATCGGAAATAAGTACTATGGAAAAGTAGTATGGTTGAAAGAACCTATTGATCCTGAAACTAAAGAAAAGAAACGTGATAAAAATAATCCCGATCCTGCTTTACGCAAACGTAGAACCTTAGGATTGAAGATTTTGAAAGACTTTAAATCCAATGGTAAGGGGTATTGGGATGATGGAACGATCTATGATCCTGAAAATGGAACGACCTACAACTGCCACATTACGATGAAGAATAAAAATACCATCAAGATTCGTGGTTATGTAGGAATCTCTGCCTTTGGTCGTACAGATGTGTGGAAGCGCTTGCAGTAAGCCTCAACTTGTTGACCAATTCGCAAAATGCCTGATCCTAAGCAAGGGTCAGGCATTTTTTTATCATTACTGAATTAAAAATCAACAATAATCTTTCCCGTATTGACTCTTTGCGCAAAGATATGAGGATAATGCCGTTTGAGTTCTCCTACAAAAAGCTCGAAGGGGACATCACTAAAGCTACCATAGTCATGTTCATAACTCATAAATGGGTTCCCCGATTTGTCGGATTCTTGAAAGATAGCATCCTCTTTCCCATCAAAATCCAAGGGAGCTACTCCCAGTTTTTGGCAAAGTTCTTTATTGAATACAGGGGTAGCTTTTACCCATTTTCCCTCCAAGTAGAGTTCTACAAAACCATGAAAAACCATCAAGTCGGTTTGCAAATAGGCCTCTACCTTTTCCGTAGCAAGGTGATTGCGCACATTGGCAAAACAGAGCCGGCTTGGAATGCCAAGTACCCGTAGACAAGCTGCAAAGAGGTTGGACTTTTCCACACAGTAGCCATAATCTTTGCTTAGAAGATGACTGGCTTTAAGGTACGCTGGCTTTAAAATCAAGTGGTAGGGATAGTATTTAAAATCATCCCGAACCGCATAATACAAGGCAACCACCTTGGCCGAAAGCCCTTTGATGTTTTGAGTGATTTTTTGAGTATAAGCTACAACCGCAGGATGATCCGAATCGGTATATATGCCTGCTTCAAGGTATTTAGAATTCATATTATAAATGTTCTATCTTTTCTACAGCAATAATTTGCCCTGAAGGGCTTTGCAACACTAAAACATATTGCCCCGCAGGAAGTTCAGGAGCTAGACGAATGCTAGTCCCAAACTCCTCAATATTGTTAATGTCTAGCTGGAAGTTTTGAATCAACTGCCCTGAAAGATTGAGGAGACTAAGCTGATAGCGACCAAGCTCTGGCAAATTAAGACACTGGATCAGCAAGTCCTGATTCCCTTGGTGAGGGATGGGAAATACTCGAAAATGGGGCTGAATTTCTTGGCGAAAGACAATAGGATTGGATAAAGGATTATTGGTACTGCCATCCGAATAAATAGTAAAGCAATTGACCAGTACATTATCTTCGTCAATCACACAAAAGCGTATAGAATCTGACTCATAGACTTCTACCTTACCAAAGGCATTTTTAAAGTTTTGGTTGTAAAGCCCATTTCCTCCAGCATTCCAAAGAGAATCTTCCACCACAGGCTGTCCTAAAAGGGGAGCATATTGCCCAATTTGATAGGCCAATTCCGTAGTACTTACAGACAAGCCACTGGCATTCAACTCAGGCCATACGGTATTGGTACCATCATCCATGACATTGTGATGGGTATCGCCACTAATTAGTAAAATCCCTTCAATATTGTTGTTTTGAATATGATTTTTTAATTCATTCCAATCGGCTGGATAGCCTGCCCAATAGCCCGCAAAAGAAGTGGATAGACGAAAGCCTGTACCATTTTGTCCTGCAATATTAAAGGCAATATTCTGGATCAGCAACCCCGCTTCAATGATATTCCGAATTTTAGGGTTGAAAGGCACTCCACTCACGATAAACTTCCAGTCGGCCGTAGAGTTGCTCAGTGCAGTCTTTAGCCAGTTCATCTGATTAGCTCCCAAAATGCGATGATCCGCCCCTGGATTAAAGGTCCAAGTATTGCTACTACTGTCCAACTCATAAGCTTCAAATAATGGGTCAGCCATAGAACGACAATCCAACACAAAAAATTCGCAATTAGCTACCTTAAAACTATGATAGTGCCCCTCTGTACTATCCACCGTAGGGTAGCCTGGGAAATACTGCCGATACCCCAATAAACAGTTGCTTCGCTCCACTTGAGAGATCGTATCTGTAACAAAGAAGTTGTTGGCAAAAGGGCTACTGCCACTAAAATCTACGCTGACATGGTGCGTTCGGTTTGCTCCAAAATTATCATCGTCATCTGGCATATAAACCAAAGGGGTGTAAGGAAGCAATTTATCCTT
>CAZOLU010000534.1:0-2490 GCA_964580485.1 uncultured Saprospiraceae bacterium
GTCAGCCCTTTGCCAACGTTTGTTCGATTGCGCGTAGCGCAACAGAAAATGATGCCTGCCATAAGGCAAATTGGTGTAGGTAGCCAATCGCTGTTGATTATTCAAATCCACCCATTGCCGATCAAAACCTTTCAACTGATATTGGTATTGAATCTCTGAGGCATTAAAATAATCAATTGCTGCAAAACTAAGCGAAAGGGTACGCACAGAGGGCGGCAGTTTCAAGAGCTGTCGATTTTCTTTTTTAGATAAATAGCTAAAGCCATTTTGCGTGTAATTGACCTTGATATCCGTCAACAAGACGGGTAAATCTACACTTTGCTCAGGGACTTGATCCGGGTAGAAATAATCAATCCCGTTGGTACCTCCAAAGAAGAAAAGTCCCTTATTCTGATAAAAAGCATTTAAATCATATTCCGAAGACAATAATCCATCGCCACGATGTAAATTACTGAATTGCTGGCTTGGAGGATGGAAACGGGAAATTCCTGCATTGGTACTGCACCAAAGGTAGCCTTCAGTATCTTCTGCTAAGGTGTACACTGTGTTATTGACCAGACCTTTAGACGTGTTGACCAGCTTGAATCCTTTTTCTTCATTTAACAATAGATTTAGTCCTTGTCCAAGTGTAGCTACCCATAGCTGCCCCCGACTATCCTGTAAACTGGCAGCCGTGATGTTATAACTTAGCGAAAGCGAGTCCTGATCCTGATGCTTAAAAGTTTTCAGGATCTTTTGGCCATCACTTTTAAATAGCCCTGCACTAGTGGCATGCCAATAGTGACCTTTGTTATCTTTGAAGCTATGCAACGTGTACTGAAAGCCCAATTGCCGGTAGGCCGGCAGTGCTTGCAGCTGATCCTGCTTGCTTTGATAAACAAAGCAGCCTTTAGCTCCGGACAGGAACAGCTGTTCCTGATCAAAGAAGCCATGGAATAGCGCCCCAAGGGGCGCGCCTGCATCACTAGTTGATCGGTTTTTCCAAATGCGTTCTTGCTTGTTGTATATCCACAAGCCGTTGTTGGCTGTGAGGAAATAATAGCATTGCTTATTTTCCAGAATTTGACTGACGCGCAGTTTTTCAACGGGACTTTGCTCAAAGAAGGATCCCTGCTGGCAGGGATTCGCTACAAAGGGATTGGAAGAACGACTATAGATAGATTTTTCAAACACATATTCCTGCATTCCCTTAAAAGTTCCCATCCAAATATGGAAAGAATCAGGCGTATAAATAGCAAAAACAGGGCTTTTAGAAGCTTCATTATAGTTTTTAGAGGAAAGATGTTGGATATGCAAGCTACGCTTGCTCAAGACTTTTACACCATTCCCCAGCGTTCCTATCCAAAAATTACCCCAATGGTCTTCATAAATTTGTTTAATATTCTCCTGCAAAAACCAACGACTTAGATGTTGATGCTCTTTGATGTACAGGGGGCTTTGATTTTTAGTGGGATGGAAAATGTGCGCTCCTTTAGTCCCAAAAACCCATAAATTTCCATAACTATCGGTATAAAAATCGATCAAAGATTCCCCTTTTTCCAAATTCATAGGAACAGGAATGAGTTGCTTGTTTTTTATATCAAGATACAGCAGTTGCATTTTTGAGCTAAAAGTATATAGTTGACCTTGAAATTCAGCGAGTTTCAGATAATTGATGCTGTCTTGTTTTAGAAGCTCAGGCTGAGGAATCGTGGTAGGTTGATGCTGTCGCAGTGCAAGTCGTAACTTTTCTTGTTGGACGATGATGTTGGTATCTTCAGGCCTTGGGTGAGGTGTAAGCTGAGGATCCCAATGGATTTTAAAATCCAGCGACTGAATTTGTATATCAAAGGAGAGGGAATAATGAAGGGCGAATATTCGGTCTGTTGCCTTTGGAATCAACTGATGAATGCCCATATGATATTCTTCTTTGGGGTTTTTATGGCCAAAAAAACGTTTGAATTTTCTGCTTTGCTTGTTGTAGCAATTCAATCCATTGCGCGTACCCACCCAAATTTGCCCATGTATATCCTCTGCCAGACATAAAATAAAATTATCACTGAGTGAGTTTGAATCTTGTGGATGATGATAGAAAGCTTTAAATTCATAACCATCAAAACAGTTTAGTCCATCCTGTGTGCCTATCCAAACCAAGCCCTCACGATCCACCAATACGGTGTTGACCGTATTTTGGGAGAGGCCGTCTTCGGCCTTAAAATGTCGGAACTGTGCCACACAAGGGAGGGAAAGTATCCAACAAGTAAGCCAAATCAATATATGGGAATAGCGAAGCAACATAGGTTTATACATGACATTATTCCCTATAAAACTAACGATTTCTGAAAGAAAGGGATACCATAATGCATAGAATTTTAAGAATAAGGGCCGACTTGAGGTGGGGTTGCCTTATTTTCCTTGTACTATCCACGAAAGTTTGTATCTTGAGAGCCTGCAGATTAACATTTAAAGGATATCAACTCAAAATATTTTATGAAAAAACTGGAAAGGAGT
>CAZOLU010000535.1:0-2488 GCA_964580485.1 uncultured Saprospiraceae bacterium
TATAAGATTAGGGACTTAAACTACTGACTATAAGTACCTAAAAATTTAAACATGCCCTTAGTTTAGAATGCTAAATTTCTATAAAAGTTGAGAAAAAATAAAAAAATCGCCATCTAAGTAATGGGGCATAATTAGTTTTTACTAGAATCACTGAGATTTTTGATGAAGTACAAGGCGAAAAACATGAGCGAAGCGAACTGCGCTGGCTTTTGCCTGTGGCAAAAAGTAGAGCACTAATTCACAAAAAGCTCACTTGATTATATATTAAACTAATTTTGGCTCATTACTTAAATAGACAGCGATTGTAATTTTACTCATTGTAGCACTAGTTCAACCTAAACTACGCACATATTTTAACACATAAGATCCAAGCCCTATTGTATGGACTGTACTTCAGATTTTAAAGCCTTCAGCATTTGTTGTGGATCGATTTCTTTTACATAAACCTTTTGATTTTCCACTTTTTGCATTTCCCAAAGTTGATTTTGTTGATCAATCATCCAGATTTTTGAATACTCTAGATCTATGGGATAAGGAGCTTTGGCATTAAGACTATAAAATAATTTGCGTTTTTGGTTGGCTACAAAAATTTGTGCTATTTCAATTGACTGATTTTCTAATGTTAGGAATTGAAGCTCCTGCTTGGGGAGATCTTGCTGCTCGCTAACTTTCCCAATAGACCACAGCCCAAATTCATCCACCCAAAGTCGGTAAGATTTAGCTTGAGTGGAAGGTGCAGCCGCTACGAGTTTATTATCCCAAGCCTCTAGCATTTCTTCAATTTGCTTATTTCGCTGAGCTAATGCTTGCTCATAATTGCGCAGAGCCTTTTGGTAAGCTTGCATGGCTTTTTGAGAATATGGAACTTGAGGGATGGCCTCGACCCGAATGCGCTTTTCGGCCTTTTCAAAAACAAATTCATAATCCAGCTCGCCTTTTCGGTTGACGCGGAGTTGATCCCAATTGACTTCAAACCACTCGTCTTTGACTTTAGCTTTGGGAGCCACCCAAATAATTTGAGCATAAGGTAGCAACTCAGGAAACTCATTTTCATCCACATCCACTTCAAAAGCTTGCATATCCTCTCCGATCATAGCGGGTTTAAGGGGTTGAGGAGGAGCGGGAAACTGTTTTTCAAGTTCAGCTTGCTTGGCTGCTCGTTGTTTTTCATTGGGTTGCTCAGGCAATTCTGGAACCAGCATTTCTACCTGTTTGCTACCCTGCCAACTTTGATGATCATAGCGTCTTGCACTAATGGCAGGCCAAGGGCTAGTTTGAGCAGGGATAAACTCCAGAGGTTTGTTGGGGTCAATTTGAATGGGCTGCCCGTCTTGCTCGCCTTTGAGTTCAAAAATATTGGCAACTTGCAAGTGTCCTTTAGG
Source organism: uncultured Saprospiraceae bacterium (assembly GCA_964580485.1). GTDB lineage: Bacteria > Bacteroidota > Bacteroidia > Chitinophagales > Saprospiraceae > Saprospira. The sequence goes on from CAZOLU010000535.1 coordinate 1,383, forward strand.
ATTGAGTGCTTCGGCGATACCAGCGAGCAGCTGCGCCTCTGGCGCGCTGAGTTCTCGCCAGGCTAGGGTAGCCGAGCCGCTGAGCGGCTGTCCCACATCGTCCTGCAAGGCATTGGGCGGCACTACCAAAATAGCTCCAGATCTAAAGCGAATACTATCTCCTTCTTCAGGTTGTACCTCCTGTTCTTCAAAAGGTACATCAATGCCCAAAGGCGGCAGCAAAAATGCATCAGAAGATTGCCCCGAATTGCGTAGCAGATACAAGACACTAATAGCAGCAATCAAGGCAACCAGCCCTCCACCTACATATTTTAGTATGGTCTGACTCCCACTGCTAGTCCCAGCTTCCAAAGCCCCATCAAGACCTCCCTCTGCCGAAAACTTTTGAAGCAAAGCATCAAAATTTTTGTGTTTTTCGATTTGCTCAGTTCCCAATGGGGGAGGATTGTGTTTTATTTCGTAGTTGTTTTTCATATATTTTACAATTGCTTATCAAACAATTTTTTCATCTTCTTCAATAATCGAAAGACCTTCACCTTGGCATTATTCTCTGTAAGGTTCAAAATTTCACCAATCTCTTTGAATGGGCGTTGCTCAAAAAACCGAAGCTCAAGCAAGGTCACTTCATCCGCTTTAAGGAGTTGAATCACATCCTGTAGTATCGACAAATTGAACTCCAGGGCTTGCTTATCTTCTAGTTCAAACTCCTCTTTGAGTTGATGAACATACTTATCCTCTAAACTTACGACCCGTTTTTTTTGATTGCGCCGATAAAACTGATTGACCTCATTAGACGCAATACGATAAAGCCAAGCCGAAAAAGGCACCCCCTTATATTGGTACTTTTTCAAATTCTGCATCGCCTTGAAAAATACCTGTGAGGTCAAGTCTGCTGTCAACTCCTCATCCGTAGTCCGTTTATAAATAAAACGAAAGATGGCCTCATAATATCGGTCATACAGCAATCCAAAGCGTGCAGGGTTTTGTTGTGCAGCCTGAATAAGCTCCCACTCTGCTTCAATAGCTTGTTGCGATAGGGTTGATTTGGTAGATGCCATAGGTTTAGATACAAATGCTATGAATAGTTGCCGAACCAATATTACGTA
>CAZOLU010000536.1:0-2479 GCA_964580485.1 uncultured Saprospiraceae bacterium
CTTAGCTTGAATTGCCCTTCTGCCAATTGGAAAGCAAGGTGCTGAACTGCTATTTTTTGATTTGGGGTGACGGATAAATCGGTTTGTATATTTTTGAGCTGAAGTTCTTGCCATTTTAGATCTTGGATATTGGCTTTGAGGTCTAAATTGGGCCAAAAGGCTGTCTGGTTTTTATCTTTTGAAGAAGAATTAGGGACTAAGCGACTCAACTCATCTAGATCTAAGCGAAGGGCTTGGAGCTGTATAGTGTTCTTATAGTTTGGGTCTTTGAGATTCCAGTGACCTTGAAGTTGAAGATCAGAATCTCCTATTTTCCCTTTGAGTTTTTGAAGGTGTAATTGATGATTATGATAGGATACTGCTCCTTGAAAATTATTTAATACCAAGGGATAAGTGCTAAATTGTCCACTGAGTTCTCTTAGACTTAATCTAATACTATCGGGCTGTTGTTGTTTAAAATAAACTTGACTGTGCCCCTGTATTTTGAATTGATGGACTTGCTCCTCAGGAGCAAGAAAGCTAAGCTTTGCTGTATCCAAAAACCAATGGAGGTCACGAATTTGCAACTGTTCTGCATCAAGATCAAAATCTAGGCTTACTGCTTTTTGGGGTTGATCTTGAAACAATGCCCAATAATTTTTAATGTGGGTATGCAGTTGCAGTTTACTTTGATTCAGATGAAGCTTGAGTTGTTTTAACTCTAGGTCCCTTCCTTTGAGGTTGACTTTTGCCTGTGCTTGATGTAAATGCTGTCCTTGCCATTTTAGCTGCATCTTGTGAATGTCTAGCTGCCCATTGAGTGGTTGCTCTAGCAGTTGTTGGGCAGAAGATTGAAGTTGTAGCTCTAGGTTCAAATTCTCTATGGGAGGAGTGGAGTGGAATGCTGCAATTCCCCAGTCGGAGCAATCCAGTTTTTTTGAAAATAGTTGGAGTTCTAAACTACTGGGTTGATCGAGCTGATGAAAGATGGCCCAAGGTTGGCTCAAGGTGGCTTGGAAATTAAGATCTGATTTGCCCACAGATCCACTAAATGATTCAATCCTAGCTTGTTGCGCATTTAAAGCAGCCTTTAAATTGACTTGTTTAAGCACTAGTGGAACATAGGGAATTCGTCCATTGAGCTCTTTCAGCTCAAGTTTTACTTGGTAAGCAGGTTTAGACAAAGTAGATCGATTTTTTAGATCAAAATCATCCTGAATTTTAAGATTCAAAAATACTGCTCCATCGAGCTGAGCTGCTTGAGGCAGTTGTAAAAAACTGCTGAGAAAAGCTAGCTGGAGTTGTGACTCGAGTTGTAGGTTTATTTGAGGTTGCTTAAAATTGCTAAGGCGCAGTTGCCCGAAAATATACCCATGATCTAGCTGTGCATGTAGACTATCTACTTGCAGCTGCATAGTTGAGAAGTTTTGGGCAGCTCCGTTGCTAAACTGGCCTTTGAATGCTAAGCCTTTTAGGGTAGCTTTGGTCTTTTTATTGCGAATATCGACTTCATGGCATCTAAAATCTGCTTTGACCTGAGGGATTTGGCCATTCAGGGTAGGACCTTCAAGGCTAATGTTGACTTGAGCTTTGCCTTTGTAGCGATAGCGCTTTAGCGTAGGGGAAAGGGTAGAAGGGGCGAGGGCTATTAGCTGCTCAAATTTGGAGTTGGCGCCCTTTAGGCGGAGCTCAATAGGGAGTTGGCCTTCTAGGCTAAGTTGTCCTTCCATATCAAAATTGCCCTCCTCAATATTGAGTTTAGAGGGATGGATTTGTAGTATTTTGTTGAATGGGTCGATATTCAGGTTGGCTTGTATATCTACTGCTTTATTTTCCACCCAATATGACTTTTCGTTTTGCAAGACCGTTAGTTTTAGCTGTCCTTTTAGGCGAATGGCACTATATCCATCTTTTATATTTAAATGAGCGCCTAAGCGTTTTGCAAAAATTATGGTACTGTAAAGCCCCCCTTCTCTTTGACGTTTGATTTTTAGATCTGTAATCCTTATGGTTTTGATATCTAGATAAAGGGCATTTCGATTTGTTTTCGCATTTTTTAAGGGGCGGAGTGCTTTGACTAGATTAAATACCGCATCTTCTTTGCGTTTAAAAAGATAGAGCTGTCCTTTTTTGATTTTAAGTGATTTGATATCATACTGACCGTTGAGAATGGTCCAGATATTAAACCCAAGGAACACATTTTCTAGCTCCAATACGGTACTACCTGTTTGTGCTTTACTTTCATGAACGGCTACTCCTTGGAGTTGGATAGAGAGGTATGGGAAATCTTGGAAGATGGCAATTTGACTATCTTTTATGGTAATTTGCCCAGCTCGTTGCTCATTAAAATTATTCAGGAGTCGTTGTACAATCCAGTCCTGATTCTGATAAATTAAGTAGATGAGTAGAAGTAGAAAAAGGCTGAACAAGACCAGTGTTCCTACTAGGCATTTGAGCCAAAACTGAAGCGAATAGAATCGCCTTGGTATTCTGACTTTAA
>CAZOLU010000537.1:0-2464 GCA_964580485.1 uncultured Saprospiraceae bacterium
ATCAGGGCAAAAGACTGGAATTTAACAAGTAGATAGAAATTTAAACATGCTCTTATATATCGTCAGTCCTAAAAGATTGATTTAAAAATAATTGTTATGCACCAATATATCGAAGACTTTTCGAAACTGATCGGGCATCGTGTAACTATCAAAGGTTGGATTATCAATATTCGTAGCAGTAAAAATGCGCATTTTTTTGATTTTCGCGATGGAACAGGTTTTACCCAATGTGTAGTAGCCTTGGATAATGTAGGGGAGGAAGCTTTTGAAGAAGCTAAGCGTTTTACGCTCGAAACTTCTGTAGCCTTTACTGGAACCGTCATTCAAAATGCTAAGAATATTGGTGGCTATGAGATTGCTGTTGATAGTTTTGAAGTCTATCAAATTGCAGAAGGTTTTCCTATTACCAAATCCGATAAGGAGATGGGCCCAAAATTTCTGAGCGATAAACGTCACCTTTGGCTGCGTAGCCGCCGTCAGTGGGCAATTATGCGTGTACGGAACCAACTCATTATGAGTATTCACGAGTTTTTTCAAGCAGAAGGTTTTGTGCAAATGGATGCACCTTTGTTGACTGGCAATGCTTGCGAAGGAACTACTGATCTTTTCCAAACCGAATTTTTTGGTCAAGATGCTTATCTCTCTCAGTCGGGGCAGTTGTATGGGGAAGCGATGGCGATGGCTATGGGTAAAATTTATACTTTTGGTCCAACTTTCCGTGCTGAAAAGTCCAATACGCCTCGTCACCTTTCCGAGTTTTGGATGATTGAACCAGAAATGGCCTTCTATGACAACAACGACAACATGGGGCTGATCGAGCGTTTTATTAAATACGTCATTGGTCGGGTTTTGTATCGTTGCCGAAAGGAATTAACTGTCCTGGAAAGAGATCTAGAGGTACTCCAAAAAGTAGTAGATCATCCTTTCCATCGTGTAGCTTATGATGATGCTGTAAAAATTCTTCGCGGAGAGTTGGAAATCAACAAACGCAACGCTATCCAAATCCAAAAGGATGATATGGCGGCCTTTGAAGCTCGCATCCAAGAAATCGAAGAAGATATAGCTGCTCGCCAAAAGGCGATTGCGGCTGGCATGAAAAAAGGTGCTCGCAAATTCAACGAAGCCAAGATCCTATCACTACAAGCAGAGCAACGGGATTTAGAGGAAAAACTTCGCAATATCCCAGGCTGGATCGAATCTGCACAAAACTTTGAGTGGGGCGACGATTTCGGTAACTCGGATGAAACGGTCTTGACTCGTGTATTTGATACCCCCGTAATGGTTTACAACTGGCCTGCTAAAATCAAATCCTTCTATATGAAAGAAGTGGAGGGCAATTCTGATTTGGTGAAAGGGGTAGACCTCCTTGCGCCTGAAGGTTTTGGCGAAATCGTGGGGGGCTCTGAGCGTGAAACAGACATTGATGTCTTGATTCGCAAAATCAAGGAACATGATTTAGACCAATCTGTTTTTGAATGGTATTTGGATCTTCGCCGCTTTGGCTCTGTGCCTCATGCTGGTTTTGGGTTGGGGCTAGAGCGTTTGGTGCGTTGGGTCTGCAACTTGCAGCATGTACGTGAGACCATCCCCTTTCAACGTCGTTATGGGCGCATTGAGCCTTAGATGACAATTGGGTAAGCTGAGGATGCTCCTATACAAGCAAAATAGGAGCATCCTCTCTTCATCCCTAACGAGCCAAACACCACTCTACAAAATCCTGGCGGGTAATACTATTCTGAAAGACATCCTGCAAGTGCACATAATTGTCAATATCATGCGTATAGGGATAGGTGTAATGAAGAATATCCTCTTTGGTAATCTCATTTTGCCAGAGACCTACCAAACGTCTGACCTGCGCTGTGCTAAAACACTGTCTTGGAATCATTTTCTCCGCAATTTCCTCTCGGGTAATGCTATTTTGATAACCTTGTAGCAAATTATAGGTCTGCATAAATTCATTCTCATTAACTGGGCAACCACAACCAATTCTTCCAGTATAACCTGGAATGAGATTATTGCAAGGAACAGGAACCGACATTCCATTAAAAATTTCCAAGGTATCACAACTGCTGAGCATGAGGATCAGGGTAAGGCTTGTTATCAATAGTCGCATAAGTTTAAATTTGTAGAATTTTATAAAATAAGTTTGTTTTTTTGATAGAATTAAATCCAAAACAATTTTCAAGATTCTCCTGAAAATCAATAATCATCGGATCTTTAGCACTGTTCTTCTCTTTAGTCAAGAGCTATGCCAAAAGGGACTACTATAACGAATAAAAGTTTTCCTTTTATAACTAAACCAGAGCAAAATCAGTTTAGATTAGCCCAGCAAGAATGAAAACTTTTTTTTGCTTACTAACCAATTTTCTTGGATCTTCGTTAATCAAAGAGGAGATTCGTATTTTGTGTGCTGTGCTAGGGGCTCAATACTTCGGTGAATTTCTCAAAATTATGAAAAAAGGGT
>CAZOLU010000538.1:0-2458 GCA_964580485.1 uncultured Saprospiraceae bacterium
CGCTACGGTACTGGATTGACGAGCTAAAAAGGTTTAGAGCAATACAGACTTAACTTTTGCTTTTAGGCGGATTTGGTTAGATTTAAATGGTTACAGTAAAATGTCGGGAAATTATGCATAAGCAATTTTATACAATTTTTACAGAAAATCCCAAAGACCCATAATTTTCCATTCAGTGAAAGTTTCAATTCGTATTCTATAGCAAATGCTCGAGCGCCTAGTGATTTGGAAAAAATTTCCAACGAGCCAAAATTTCAATCCGCACTCTATAGCAAAGCCTAGAGCGACTCCCTACGTGATTCCACACCGCGACTCAGGAATAAATTGGGAAATACTAACAAAAAGAGCTAAAGTTTACAGGGATTTGTTTGACACACCTTTTCATGAAAAGAGTACGCTATAAAACCGATATGATAGATGAAGAATGGGGGCTCATCGAGCCTGAGCCAATTGTATTGACCACCGAAATCTAACGTTTGCGGGTTTGCGATTGTAAACCAGCTCGCAGTTCTTTTAGCTGTAACTGATTCAGTTCATAATTTCCATAGGGATCAGGATCCATTGCAAGGCTAAGTTTGCCGAATGAATCGGTTTCTCTTTGCAAAATCTCGACTACCTTTGTTTTGGCCAAGGGATCATCGACAAGCATTTGATTCATTTTCCAACCAAGGATTCTGGGTCCGTAAAGAGCTTCTTCAACAAAGTCGCCCAGGCTTTCAACCAAATCATCATAGTGATCATAAATCCAAGCCTCTTCTAAACTAAAATAGGTCTTTAGCAATTCCTGAAGATCTTTGGCATCCTTAGTTTCGCCCCGTTCTTTGCGGTCTTCCCAAGCAAAAAGTTTGAGCAAAGCAAATCCCGTTAAACTAAGGATTGGAAAATACAAAATTTGATCTAGCTCTATGTATAAAGCATCTTTGTATGCACTTTGAAAACCCAGAGTACTCATAATCGGCTCTTGGTTGGGAGGCCACAGGACTCGTTGATCTGGTTCTGCAATAGCACCAAAGGGAACCACGTCAATGGGAAGATCAAGGGAATCAGCTTGAAAAATCAAACGATGCGGAACATACGAAGCAATAAAATTACCTTGTGCTAAAAGCTGATTTTTTAGTTCAGAAAACTGTTCCCAATCATTGAGCATAATGGCAAAGTCAATATCTTGAGTTGCCCGTCCTAGCCGCTTTTTATGAATCCGATAAAGAAGGTCCCTGGCAAAGGCTCCTACTATCATATAAGGAATTGAAAGCAACTGAGATACTTTTTCAATCTCAACAAGGACGGATTTTGCATGCAGAAACGGCAGATCATTGGAAGAAATGGGATAAGGATTGTTCATAAATCTGTTGAGCAGCCTCCCAATTGCGATCCTCGCCACTAAGTAGTAAGTCGGCATAAGTAAGTAAAATCGGAGTGAGGGAATAAGAATCGACTGTTCGATCAAAAGAGGGGTGCCAAAATGCTCTAAGCAGCTCCACGTCTCCTTCGTCGTCAGGGATTAATTTGAGTGCTTTTACCATCTCTTGAACCGGCGCTCGGGTGTAAATGGTAAGTCGACCGGGTCGTAGATAGCTATGGATAAGGGCTGTTGCACTTTCGCTACCCCAAAGACTGTTTGTCGGTAAGGAAATATTTTTCCAGTCTTCCCATTTACTTTGATCTACCCATCGAAAAGATCCTTGATGGATTTGTGGTCTTAGGGTTTCTGCATATGCTTGTATCCAACGTTCAAACAGGGCTTTCCGATCCATCCAGTGGCGTTTGCTTCCATGGAAGGCGAGATATCGTTGCCTCTGAAGTTCTTTGAGGATGGGTCCAACACTGCCAAGGGAAATATCGGCAAGTTTTCTTAAATCCCGATAAGTAGCGTTCAGCATTTTGGGATCAAGCAAAAGCGCGAAAATGAGCTTAATTCCAGCCTGATACAAGAACCGATCCGGCTTGGGTTGGCTGTTTCTTTTTGGCTTCTGACCTAAAATAAAGAAACATTGACTTCCAGTTTCGATGAAGCAGTTCCCAGCCGTATCCAGAAACAGTATTTTTTTGTGATACAGCTCTTGTCCAAGGTTTGGATTTACATATTGAGAGATCAGAAGAACGGGGTGGTCTTGATCTTGTAAATTGCGATATTTAGAGATTGCAATTTCTTTAGAAATGCTGTTTAAGTGCGGAAATGGTAGTAGAAAGAACTTTGGTAAGGGTTTCCCTGTTTGTTGCTGGAAGGCCTCTAGTATATCGGTGATAAGATTTTGTTGGTTCATGTCAAAAATATAACAAAGTTCAATTGAATTGAACACAATAAAATATTGAACAAATAATTTCAGATGGATTTCTACAAACTATGCGATTGAATGTTCCTAACCCACCCCACGATATTCGATCGGTATCAGGTGGCTTCCAAATTAGGGTTCGACCATGTAGGGGGCGCATCCAGTTATGGGGGGGCTTGTGAAAC
>CAZOLU010000539.1:0-2439 GCA_964580485.1 uncultured Saprospiraceae bacterium
AAGGGGTTAATTTTTAATCCAACTGCGCAAGCTGTATCCTTTAGGATTCAGTAAAATTCATTGAACTTCAATTGGTGTACGGTTATATAAAATCAAATAGGTATTTTCTTCCATGGACATTAGCCTCAACAAATATATCAGTCAAACGGGGATCTGCTCTCGCCGAGAAGCAGATAAGATGATTGACGCTAAACGAGTACGCATTAATGGTGTGATTGCTCGCAAGGGAAATCGTGTGCAGGATGGTGATGAAGTTACTATTGATGGCAAACCCCTAAAGTACAAGCCCAAAATTGTTTATATCGCATTAAACAAACCTCCAGGCATTACCTCCACCACAGATCACAAGGATAAGGATAATATCATTGACTTTATTGGTCATACTGAACGGATTTTCCCTATTGGCCGTTTGGATAAAGCCTCTACGGGACTGATTTTACTCACCAACAATGGCGATATTGTCAATAAAATCCTTCGAGTTGAAAATGGTCACGAAAAGGAATATATCGTCAAAGTAGATCAACCTATCACTCGAGAATTTATTGAGAAGATGAGTAATGGTATTCCTATTCTAGGTACAGTGACCAAGAAATGTACGGTAGAAAAACTCTCTAAGTTTGTTTTTCGAATTATCCTCAAGCAAGGCCTAAACCGCCAAATCCGAAGAATGTGTTATAAATTAGGCTATAAGGTACTTACCTTAAAGCGTATCCGCATTATGCACATTCATTTGGGCGATTTAAAGCCTGGAGCATGGCGTGATTTAACTAAAGAAGAATTGGCAGAATTACAACGCCAGATCATGCCTTCTAATATTTCTAAGGAGTGAACCTCTTAGACGATCCATCAAAAATAACGCTCTAAGAGATGCTCCGCCAACATCTCCGCCGCCTTGGGCGAGCGTCTAAACCACAGTTCGGGCTCTACCAGTTCCAATTCAGAAATCACCGCTCGATCTTCATTGTCCCAAATTACATCCACTCGTGCATAAGCTGGCAAAGGCGCTACGGCGGCTAATGCTCTTTCTACCAAAGCAATTTCCTCTGCACTCGCTTCATAGGGGTGTACCGTTCCGCCAAAATCATCCTGCACCCGAAAATCGCCTGGCTTGGCTCTTTTGAGCACAGCATGGCTATACCTTCCCCCAAAAGCCATATATGCGACCTCCCCCTTCGTCAAGACCTGATGCTGAAAGGCTTGCAAAAGCATCGACTCCTTAGCGATCAACTCCCTAAAAATCGTCTCATACTTTGCTGCATCTTTAGCCAAAAAGCGGTAAGTGTGCCTTGCTGCTCCTGAAATTGCAGGTTTCAAAACCAATTCTTCCCAGCCAGATTCAGCTACCAAATCTGACAAGGATTGCTCATTTCCAGGTGCTATAAAGGTAGTTGCAGGAATCGGCAGGCCTTGCTTTTCCAAATCTAGCAGATAATGCTTGTCGATATTCCAATACAATAAAGAAGAGGGATTGATGAGCTGCGTTTGCTGCTCCACCTGTTTCAACCAAGCTTCAAACTCCTCAAAGCGATCAAAATAGTCCCAGGTGGTTCGAAAAAGCACATATTTGGTCGCCGACCAATCAAAGTCTGGGTCATCCCAATTGATACGGTGTACCTTCAAGCCTCTTTTTTCCAAAGCCTCTCGAATCAACTTAGCTTCTGTCAGGATATTTTGGATATATGGGCTTAGCTCCTTGGGCTTGATATAGCGGAAGTCGGTTAGAATAGTAATGTCGTACATTTATTATTTATTATTTAGATATCATGTACCATGCTAGAGCACAGATATTACAGGACTCTAAGTTTTGTAGTCGGGCTGAAATTTTCAAATTACAAATCCTTATTTTTCTTTAGCCATCTTGGTAGCTCAGGTGCTTGATAAGCCCGCATTTTCGCCAATAAGCCCTCAGGGCTTTCATCGACCAGCAACATATTATAATGTGTTGGTTGTAGCAAGCCTTGATGAACCATGTGTTTCAAGAGTTCCAGCAATTTATCGTAATACCCTGCTGTATTTAGAATGCCTATGGGTTTTTGGTGTAGTCCCAATTGTGCCCAAGTCAGCATTTCAAAGAGCTCCTCCATCGTTCCAAAACCTCCCGGTAGCGTAATCACTCCATCACAAAGCTCATTCATCTTGGTTTTGCGCTCATGCATGCTCTCTACGGTAATCAATTCTGTAATGCCGTCATGACGAATTTCTTTCCGCCCCAAAAACTGAGGAATGACACCGACCACTTCTCCCCCATTATTCATTACAGCATCTGCCACAGCCCCCATCAGGCCTACCTGCGCACCTCCATAGACCAAACGGATATTTTCTACTGTCAGTAGATTCCCCAACTGCTCTGCGGCAATGCGATAGCTAGGATTATTTCCAGGAGAAGACCCACAAAAAACGGTGATTGCTTTCATCTTACTATTTTCTTTAGTTGGTGAA
>CAZOLU010000540.1:0-1264 GCA_964580485.1 uncultured Saprospiraceae bacterium
CGCCATATCAGGGCAAAAGACTGGAATTTAACAAGTAGATAGAAATTTAAACCTGTTCTAAAATAAGCACCAAAACTTTATAAACTGTAATTTATATGTTTAATCTTTTTCTGTGTTGATGTTATAACTCAAGTCTAAAGCTTTCACTGTATTAAAAGTGCCATATTAAAAAGCACCCCAAAACAAAGATACAGATCTTTAAAGACTTTCAGAAGTTTATCTATAGACTAACCCAAGGATTTGGCTGCGCACAGTGTCCTGAAGGGCATTGCATATAGGTGTGGTTGTGCTTAGTATTTTCATTTTTCAATTACAATCATTCGATAATCAGTTTCAGATTTATGTCCGCTGTCACTGTCTTCAAATACGTACTTGAATTTTTTGACCGATAATCGTTTAAGTTTTCCTTTAAAGTCAATCGCTTGGTTTAATATTTCAACTTTGTTCCCTGTATCTTGGATGCATATGACTATAAGGCTACCTATTTAAATTTCCGATACGATTTTCTCTATCAGTCCTATTTCTTTTGCTTTGTCCTTCTTGGCGAAATGAAACATACTGTCCAAAAGAACAATGTCAAACCCATTAAAGCCGTTAAATTCATAAATGTCCCCGACTTGTCCGACCAAGTTCAAACTTTCATTTTGTCCGATTTGGTTCATTTGGTCAATACCGACTTTTGAGTTGTCAATTCCAGTTACAGTGTAGCCAAGTCGCGCCAAAGCAATTGCATCTCTTCCTTGTCCGCAACCCAAGTCAAGGGCCTTCCCTTTTCTGGAATATTCGGCAAAAAACTCAATCAATTCGGGATAAGGTTCTCCGAATAAATTTTGTGTCTGATAGTATTTGTCGTAGGTTACATTCATTCGTTTCATTCAAAAAAAGCACAACTTGTATATAAAGGGGTAGATCTCTTACTAATAGAAAATCTAACCATTTTTTAGAAAATCGTAAATCATGCGTAACCCAAACCCAGAACCTCCTCTGACCTTATACGCAGATTCTTTATGTACAAAAGCCACCCCTGCAATATCAAAATGCAACCAAGGGTAGTCAACAAAATGCTGAAGGAACTTAGCTGCGGTAATCGCTCCTGCGCTAGGACCTCCTAGGTTTTTGAGATCGGCAATATCCGATTTTAACTCTTCTCCATACTCCTCCCATAGTGGAAATTCTACGACTCGTTCATAGGTTTGTGCAGCACTCTCTTTTACGGCATTTTTGATACGTTCATCGATTTCCCCCATCATAACACAAGCCTGAC
>CAZOLU010000540.1:1274-2438 GCA_964580485.1 uncultured Saprospiraceae bacterium
GGGCTCTTGCTGCTGACCCCGTAAGGGTGGCAAAGTCCATCACAAAGGCTGGGTTATATTGCTTGGCATAATGTAGCGCATCCGCCAAGATCATACGCCCTTCTGCATCGGTATTCAATACTTCCACATGCGTACCAGAGTACATTTTTACAATATCACCAGGAGCATAAGCATTAGCCCCTGGGCGATTATCCGTAGCAGGAACAAGCCCAATAACATGTAGCGGCAGCTGATTTTTGGCCACCGCATAGAGCAGACCAATCACTAATGCTGCGCCAGCCATGTCTGCTTTCATAAAATCCATAGCATTAGCCGTTGGTTTTAAGCTCAAGCCTCCTGTATCATAAACGACCCCTTTACCTACCAAAACAATGGGCTGTGCATTTTTGGCATTATCAGGCTTCCACTCCATGATATTAAATGTAGGAGGAGTCAGACTACCTCTATTCACGGCTAGGAGTCCTCCCATCCCAAGCTGCTCGATTTCTTTTTTATCGAGGTGTTTACTTTGAAAGCCAGCTTTTGCTGCCAGTTGTTCAATTTCTTTAGCCAGTTGTACCGCATCCAAATAGGAGAGGGGCTCATTGACCAAATTGCGTACCGTAGCAATGGCCTCTAAAATATTCAAGGTTTCTTCTAAAAGGGGAGGGGCAATAGTTTCTGTAAGTATATTCAACTCTTGAAAACAACTGCGTCTTGGAGTAGCATCTTTAAAATATTTCAGAAATTGATAGTTCCCTAAATAGAGCCCTTCCAAATAAGCTCTGGCATTATTTTCCTGCGCATGATTGACCAGCGTAGCTTGCTCAATTTTGTACTGGCGAAGCTGACTGATGCGAGCACCTGCTTGACGGCGCATCAGCTCTTGTCGTAGCGCAGCGTCCTCTTTAGTACTAGCAAACTCTACAAAAATCCATCGACCATTGGCATTTAACGGAACAAAATTGAGCTCTTGTCGAGCCATATACTGCAACATCTGTACGCTGCCAATCGGCAAGAGCTTGTCTGCCCAAAGTAGGTTATCTCGATCTGTTAAAATAATTAAATTATCATGAACAGGAACTTGATCTATAGAATTAACCTTCATTTTATGATGATAATATTAAATTTATAACTGACCTTTCGCAGATCAAATTTTATGAAAATTAGAAAATATTTTTAAGG
>CAZOLU010000541.1:0-2431 GCA_964580485.1 uncultured Saprospiraceae bacterium
TTGGGCAGATGAACTAACTGAGGATCAAATACAATCTATTTTAATTGGGAAAGAACAGATCCGTAACGGAGAACATGTTTCTAGCGAGGAGCTACACCTAGGATTTAAAAAAATGATCGAGCAAAAAGATAAAGAAGCTTAGATAATGGAAGTACGGTGGTCGAAAAAAGCACAGGAACAATTTTATGTAGCGGGTAAACGGGTTTATGATGAATGGGGGAAGAAAGCTGCTCTAAGGTTAGAATCAGCTGTGGAAAAGGTTGAAGAGAACCTAAGAAGTGGAGTAATTGAGTACCCTATATCTAAAAAGTTAGGTGTTCATGAATGCTTAATTTTGAAACACAATTTGTTATTATATGAAAAACAGGAAAATTGCTATTTTATCGTTGATTTTATCTATGCTATATCAGATCACAACTACTAAATAAGCAAATAACCTCACCACCCCAGACGCAAGGCCTGAACATCAGAAAAGCTCAAGCCGAAGCCCAGGCTGGCTTGAGGCTATGCCACCATCTATCAAATCTGGGATCTTCCTCCTTTCCATTACACCCAAATAGTTACTCCCCCTAAATTTTAAAATTTAGAGGGAGTAAAACTATTGGAAATTGCAAGCCTTTACTTAGTAATAATAGCTTGGCAAGTATCTCTTGTACTATCTGGATACAATACAATATAATCAAGTACAATGGTATTTCCAGCAATAGATCCACTACCAGTAAATTGGCGACCAGACACATCTGTATCATTCAAACTCAAGGTAAAGCTGCTGGTAACATCAACATCTAGTACAGCAGGAGTATTGAAATCTCCTAAGTTATCGATTTGGATAGTTTTTTCATCAACACGCAAAATACTAGTGTTGTAGGTTAGGCTAAAGTTGCCATTATCCCCATAAATAGTATCTTGTACAGGAAGGTTGTTACCGATGTACTTAGCAGACCACTCTACATTACAAAGTCCAGCAGTATCTTGCTCATATCCAACATTACAAACACAAAGCCCATTATCGCAAACCCCATGATCTCCACAAGTTGAAACAGAATCACATGGATCAATGAGTACACAGGTTCCTGTAGAAGGGTCAGTGGTATAACCAGAGTCGCAGACACAAACTCCCTCTTCGCAGGTGGAGTTGGCTCCACAAACCACATCTTTACATTGATCTCGGTTACATGCTGTAGTGATAAAAGCAACCACTGTAGCAAAGGCCAACATTTTTACTAGAAATTTCATAGATTTTTCTGATTTAAAGTTAATAAATGAGTAATTAAAGTTAAGGCATTTGGAGCAGATAGATTTATTGATTACCAAAAACTATGCCTAGCTTAGCTACTTGTTATAGGTGTTATCGATTACGACCATAGCGTTCGTGACTAGATACCCAGTCGGAAGAAGAAATCGCAGAAGCTAAGGAAATCTCACCAGCCAATACTACTCCAGCCACAATTTCTGCAAATTTATTGACTCGATCTTTGCCTGTACAGCCCAACATTTGAAGTGCTTCTGTTTGGGTAGCCAACCCAGTTCCGCCACCAAAGGTAGCTACAATCAAGGAAGGAATCGTAATAGAGAAATACAAATCTTTTTCAGGAGTGATTTCACAGTAGACTAATCCAGCAGAAGATTCCGATACATTGGCCACATCTTGTCCAGTAGCAATAAACATAGCGGTAATCGCATTTGCAGAATGTAGACCATTATTATTTGCCCCAGACATAATAGAACCAATATTTGCCACCCCATAGTGATAAGCCAAACTTTCAGGATCTACACGCATATGTTGAATCAACACATCTCTTTTCAGGACAATCTCCGCAGTTACACGCTTTCCTCTAGTACGCATAATATTCACCTGAGAGGCTTTTTTGTCCGTTGCAAAATTAGACTCTAAGTAAAAATGCTTAATAGGATCATCTTTATAAGCTTCTAAAATCCAACTACAAGCTGCAAAAGTAGCTCGGCCTACCATATTTTGGCCAGCTGCATCACCCGTAGAAAAGTTGAAGCGCAGGTAAGCAAATTTATTGGCAAGATAAGGATCAATATATTGCAAACGAGCCACACTAGAGGTAGCTTCGGCCTCCTCTGCAATTTTAGCAAAATGGGCTTTAACCCAATCTACGAAATCCCGTGCAGCACGTGCATCTTCGAACACAAAAACTGGGGCACGCTGCATGGCATCCCGTTGTACGGTACATTTCACTCCACCACAAAGGTTGAGGACTTTAATGCCTCGGTTGTAAGATGCTACAAGGGTGCCTTCGCTAGTGGCCATAGGAATTAGAAACTCGCCATTGGCATATTCTCCATTTACTTGGATAGGTCCTGCGATTCCCATAGGCACCTGTGCTACTCCAATAAAGTGCTCACAATTGCCATTGGTAATATGGGGGTCAAAAGAATAATGTGGGACATGCTCTAGCTTAAC
>CAZOLU010000542.1:0-2409 GCA_964580485.1 uncultured Saprospiraceae bacterium
TGCCTGTAGGCGCTAAATACAAGGTCTATATTCCTCCTCACCTAGGTTATGGCAATCGTAGAATAGGAAAAATACCAGCCCATTCCATTTTAATTTTTGAAATTGAATTGTTGGATATTATAAGTTAATACAAAACCACAAATTAAAAATGAAACTAAAAAAACAACTGATGCTGGGGCTTATTGGAGCCTCTACTGTTTTTGTAATGAGTTTTACCCCTACCCACAACCCTCTAACGCATAGTACTTCCAACTATGAGATGGTGACCGACACTGGTGTAAGTCCAGAAGTCCTGAGTGAAGCTTTTGGGATTATGATTGGTAATGATTTAGGAAACGGAGCTGGAGTGAATCCCGAAGATATGGATTTTGAAGCCTTTGGGGCAGAACTAAAAAAAGCACTAGCCGGAGAAGCTTCTGATTTTGACATGCAATCGGCATCTATGGCGATTCAGTCAGAAATGGCAAAAATTAGTCAGGCTAAACAAAAAGGAGAAAAAGCTAATGTTGACCCTAAACTATCTGGAGCATTGGGCTTTATGGTGGGAACCAACCTCAAACCCATGTGGGGAGATCGTGTAAAAGCCGATATACTAGCCCGAGGCTTGAAAGCTAGCATGACAGGAGGCAAAGCAAGCATGAGTGCTCAACAAGCTCAGGAAATCATCCAGCAGGCCACAGAATTACAACAAGCACAGCTTGCTGCCGAGGCCTTAGAAAAGGAAAAACCCTGGTTTGAAGAAAATAAAAAGAAGAATCCTAAAATTGTAGAATTGGACAACGGCATCCAGTATGAAATCTTGAAAAAAGCAGATGGCCGTATTCCAAAAGCTAGTGATAAAGTTAAAGTACACTATCATGGTACCCTAACCAATGGAGATGTATTTGATAGCTCAGTAGAACGAGGCACTCCAGCTACTTTTGGCGTAACTCAAGTCATCAAAGGTTGGCAAGATATTTTACAGTTGATGCCCGTAGGCTCTAAGTGGAAAGTCTATATCCCTTCTGGCTTGGCTTATGGATCTCAAGGTCGCCCAGGTATTCCAGCCAACTCTATCTTGATCTTTGAAATTGAATTGTTGGATATTGAAAAAAGTGCTGCTGACAAAAAAGCAGAAGCTAAGGCTAAAGAAGATGCTTGGTTTGCTGAAAACTTGAAAAAGAATCCCAAGCTCCAAGTATTAGAGAGTGGGATTCAGTATGAGATACTAAAAGAAGGTACAGGTGCTACCCCCAAGTCTTCTGACAAAGTTAAAACACACTATCATGGTACTTTGATTGATGGAACCGTATTCGACAGTTCGGTAGACCGTGGTGAGCCTATTTCCTTCCCCGTGATGGGTGTAATTCAAGGTTGGCAACAAGTTTTGCAAAAAATGAAAGTAGGTGCAAAATGGCGAGTCTATATTCCTTTTGAACTAGCTTATGGCCCAAGGGCCACTGGCAGAATCCCCGCCTACTCTACCCTAGTCTTTGAGATTGAATTACTAGATATCGAAACGCAATAAAAATTTAATGAACTATCCATTGATTGTAGGCTTGCTCCTTGGAGCAAGCCTTTTATCCGCTTGCCAGTCTACCAACCATACAGAAAACGAAGTTGAGCCAACACCCAAACCTAGCACTTCAACTTCTTCTGCCCTACTCAGCCCAAGCGATAGCTTTAGCTATGCTTTTGGTTTGTTGCTCGGCAGCAACCTCAAGGCCTCGGGGCTGAGCCCCGAAGATCTCAACCAGCAGGCACTAGTGCGCGGCCTTCAGGCCGCCTTCGGAGCAGCAGAAGCCCCCTTACTGAACATCGGCAGTGCCCAAACCCTTATAGCGCAAAGCCTCCAAAAAACAGAAGCGCAAAACAGTAAAAAAAATCAAGAAGCAGGAGCCCGCTTCCTCCTTGAAATAGCCAATCAATCAAAGATCCAGTCTACCGAAACGGGCTTACTCTACGAAATCATGCAAGAGGGTAATGGCCCTAAACCCACCAAACAGGATAAAGTCAAAATCCACTACCATGCTAGCCTCACAGACAGTACAGTCTTTGATAGTACCCTAGAAAAAGAACCGATGAGTTTTCAACTCTCAGGTCTGATCAAGGGATTACAAGAGGGCTTACAACTTATGTCGGTAGGAGCCAGCTACAAATTCTATATCCCCCCCAGCCTAGGCTATGGTGCAACAAAAGCTGGTAAAATCCCCCCCAATGCCACTCTCATTTTTGAAGTAGAGCTACTTGGATTAGAGTAAAGGGATTCCCTACACTTCTAGAACTATTAAAATTAGCCGCTATATTCAATAGACTATTATCCAAAAAACCATATCTTTACACAACTAGGCAACTAGACAGCATACGATTATACATAAATTGAAAAATTATCATGAACGCTTTCTATTCCAAGGTAGCCCGGCGAAAGTG
>CAZOLU010000543.1:0-1038 GCA_964580485.1 uncultured Saprospiraceae bacterium
TTACAACTTTACAACGACATTTTTAAAAAAATGAAATTCGTAAAAGAATTCCTTTTTTGTGAAGCAATCCAGTAAACGACATCCTCAATGAAAAAAAAATATGCATCAACAAAATGGTCGTTGTAGTACGCATCAACTCCCCGCAGGTACTTATATCCTACAAGTGTATGGTTCTGAGGGGTTGATTCAACAAGAACGCATCACGATTCTTCAACCATAAAATTAGAACAAGAAAGTTGCTTAACTCCCCAAAATGGGTAATTTTGCATCAAAATATAATACTTATGCAACTCAGCTATTGGGAACAAGATCGTTTCTTCCAAAATATTGATGTATTGATTGTGGGTAGTGGTATTGTGGGACTAAGTGCAGCCCTACATCTCCGATCGCTTTCCCCAAAACTACGTATTAGCATAGTAGAAAGAGGTAGTCTACCTAGTGGGGCGAGTACCAAAAATGCGGGTTTTGCTTGCTTTGGAAGTGTATCTGAACTACTAGATGACCTCGCAACCCATAGTGAAGCAGAGGTACTCCATTTGGTAGAACAGCGTTGGCGAGGCTTGCAACGCCTACGCCAACGTCTAGGAGATCAGCAGATTGGCTATGAAGCCTTGGGAGGATTTGAGGTCTTTGGAGAGGAAGATCTGGAGCTTTATGCGCATTGTGCAGATGCTATTCCCAAAATCAATCAACTCTTAGCCCCTATTATTGGCGATGCGCAGGTCTTTGTAGAGTCAGATCAGATCTTAACCCAAAAGGGACTTAAAGCCCTAAAACATGTCATTCACAACCGCTTTGAAGGACAGATTCATACGGGAAAGATGATGTGGGCCTTGACACAACTAGCCTATGAGCAAAACATTCGCATCCTCAATGGCATTAACATCCGGCGTTTTGAAGAACGGCAAAAAGAGGTTTTGGTTTATGCCCAACATAGTAGCCCATTCCGATGCCAACAAGTTTTAGTTTGTACCAATGGATTTACGCCCCAACTCTTCCCAAGTCTTGATATTCAGGCAGCAAGAAATCAGGTTTTAA
>CAZOLU010000543.1:1048-2405 GCA_964580485.1 uncultured Saprospiraceae bacterium
TTTAATCACAGAACCTATCCCCAATTTGCGGCTAAAGGGAAGTTTTCATTTTAATAAAGGCTATGTCTATTTTAGGAATGTAGGGAATCGGATTCTTCTGGGAGGAGGACGGCATTTGTACCCTCAAAAAGAAAGCACCGATCAGTTTGGATTAACGGAAGAAATTCAGAATTACTTAGAGGATTTTCTCCAAAAGCATCTGCTGCCTAACCCAAGCATTTCAATTGAACAACGCTGGAGTGGTATTTTGGGAGTTGGCTCACAGAAAAAGCCCATCGTACAACAATATTCAGACCGCATTTTCACAGCAGTACGGATGGGCGGTATGGGGGTAGCTATTGGATCTTTGGTAGGAGAAGAAGGAGCTGAGCTAGTATATCAGGCGATTTAGGCACAGCCCCCTCTGCTCAAAGTCCAAAATGCTACTGTGGAATCAAGACCTCATACAATTTAGCACTGTTATTGGTCAAGCGATAGCCCTTAATCCAAGGGTTGTGCAAGGTTAGAGTACGATAGGAAATACCATGCTCTTTGCAGAAGTCTGGCCAACTTGCGATGCTAGAGCGAACTTCGACCTTTTTGTACTCTGGGAAGGCTGGATAATAATCATCCTCTTCAAACATAAATCCGTACTTAGTGGGATCTTCCAATACTAGCTTAGAAGCAAAGATACGCGGAAGATAACGCATAGTTTCTTCAGGAAGCACAATATCGTAGTAAGTCTTGCCCTTTTGGGCATTCAAACGCTCGGTAACACGCCCTTCACCACAGTTGTAGGCAGCCGCAGCAAGGGTCCAACTACCAAACTTATTTTTCAAGCGTTTGAGCAGCTTACAAGCCGCTTCGGTGGTTTTGTAAAAATTCATACGCTCATCTACCTCATTATCTACACGCAAACCATAGGACTTTGCAGTTGCAGGCATAAACTGCCAAATCCCTTTGGCCCCAGCAGGAGAAGTAGCGTTGCGCAAATTACTTTCGGCCACTGCCAAATATTTAAAATCCAATGGTACTCCCTGCTCCTTTAAAATCTCGTCCATCAAAGGGAAATAGCGTTTGGTTAATTTAATACTGTAAATCGTTAGGGAATGCCTAAAGCTAATAGACAGCAACTCCCGATCAAAACGCTCTCGCATATCCATCTGATCCATAGGAATCAACTCCCCTGCAAAGGTCAAACTATCAGGCACTTTGGGTATGGTAATCACCATAGGATTGGCATCTGTCTGTTCGGTCTTGGGTTGATTATCCTTGGGTGGATCTTCAGGGCGAGGATCGCTATAAGAACTAAAAATGATAAGCGCTGCAATAGCGGCCAGCAAAAAGCCATAAAGTAAAAGATTCTGTACGAATTTCA
>CAZOLU010000544.1:0-2368 GCA_964580485.1 uncultured Saprospiraceae bacterium
GCTTATTATTAACTTTATTAACAATTTAAAAGTCTACACCCTATGAGACAAGTTTTTACATTTTGCTTAGGGCTATCGCTTTTGCTGAGTGCCGTTAGTTTAAATGCACAGCAGAGTATTATACCTGCAACGAAGCCAGCTACAATAGTAGAGCTAGACGTTCCTGATATGAGCAGTTGGCTCTCTAACGCTCCAATGGAGCACACACCAGCCGTTACAAAATCCATTATTACTATTGATTTACCTTTGCCCAACGGAGAGGGCACTATCGAAGTTAAAGCGATTGAGTCTCCTGTTTTAAAGGGAAAAGTGGCTCAGAAGTACAAGGAAATCAAAACCTACACGGTTTATGGATTAGACAATCCTACCATTTATGGTAGAGTTACGATTAGTCCCTTTGGCTTGAGTGCTTACATCACCAATCCTGATGGTGGAGATTTCCACATAGAGCCAAATGGACAAGGGGTGATGAACATTAAGGAACACAAAGTCTATTATTCCAAAGATGGCGACCAGTTCGTGCATGGCGGTCCAGATGATCTTTCACATGATGGCTACACACCTCATGACCATGGAGATGGTAACTTGCACACACACGGCGACCTTCGCAAATTTGCTACTACGCAGGTAGGAAACCTAGTGGTTAGCGAATATGAAGTGCTTTTCGTGGCAGATGACACTTACTACGCCTTTCACAAAGGAGCAGCAAATGCGACAGGTTCGCCTGCAGCAGATATGGCAGTGACGACAGCAATCACTACGATGATGAATGAAATCAACGTAATTTACGTGCGCGACTTAGCCATGCGCCTCGTTGCTCCTTCTGGTGGATTTATTCTATTTAGAAGCAATCCAACGGTAGGAGGAAATCCACTTTTTCCTACTACAGACGCAATGATGAACCCATTGACAAGGGGGGATGCTGATGTAGCATTGAAGGTGTTTGATGAATTGGTTATTAATAATAGTGTGGGTGATAATATGATGACTGATCCAGCTATTATTGCCGCTTCTACGCTAACTGCTGGTATTTTAGCCGGTTCCTTTGATGTAGGACATCTAGTTTCTGCACAAGGTAGTGGGGGTTCTGCTTATGTGGGGGTATCCTGTAGAGATACCAAAATAAATGGTATTTTCGATCCTGGAAAGGCAGGTGGTGGTTCTGCCGTTAACAGTCCAGTAGGAAGTGGATGGATTCAGCTCATTGCTCATGAGTTTGGTCATCAGTTTGGCGCGCCGCACTCTTGGAATGGCGGTACTGCCCGCTGTGGTACATCTGCTAATGGTAGCACGACAGCTGGCTTCTGTGATGCCTATAGACAATATAGTCCAGGTAATGGATACGAGCCAGGGGCAGGTATTACTTTGATGTCTTATGGTGGTATTTGTGATGATCACAACCTACAAACTTACAACACCACTAGCAGAGCACCTAAGATTCCTTATATTCATGCTCGAAGTATTCAAACCATTAGGCAACATATAGATGGTGTAAATTGTGATAATACTGCTACAACGACAAATAATGCCCCTACTATTACACTACCCAACTGTGCAACAAGCATTCCTAAAGGAACACCTTTTGAGCTTACAGGTGCCGCTACCGATGCAGATGGCAACGCCATGACTTACGCTTGGGAGCAACTAGACTTAGGCGCGCAAGGTGCTCCAGGTGTTGGCGGAGGTACAAGCGCAGCGGCTGCGGGTGTAGGAGTTCAAGATTTTACCTGTGACAATAATGATATGGAAACGATGATAGTAAGTGTTTCGGCTGCGATGAACACTGGTGCTCCTACTTTCCGCTCTTATGCGCCATCTTCGTCCCCTACTCGCTCTTTCCCAATAGCAGAAAAAGTGACGGCAAGAAGAGGGGACTTATCCAACACCGCTGATCGCGATGGCGAAGTGTTACCTAATTATGCTAGAACGCTCAACTTCCGATTCACTGCCAGAGATAACAATGGCGGATTGGCTTATGATGATTTGACAGTAACTATGGATGCAGGTGGCCCATTTGAGGTTACTGCACCAGCAGGCGGAACAGTAGCCGCAGGCAATATGACAACTGTAAATTGGAATGCGAATGGCTTTGCAGGTTGTACCAACGTCAATGTTAAACTTTCTACTGATGGTGGTTTAACTTTTCCCCTATCGCTAGGGCAGTTTGCTTTTAATGCTAATACAGCGAATGTTACTATTCCTAATTCTGCTATCGGTACAACTACCGCTTACATTCGAGTAGAGTGTGCGGATAATAATTGCGCTACCTTTTATAATGTGAGCCAACAATTTACCATCACTTCCACTTGTATAGCAGGCGAAAGCAATGTTTTCCCAACAACAGCTCAAACCTTCAATAGTGGTTCTG
>CAZOLU010000545.1:0-2367 GCA_964580485.1 uncultured Saprospiraceae bacterium
CAGGGTAACAGACTGAATTTGCATGATCTTAGGTTTTTTCTATTCATAACTTAGTACTGATCGCTTTGATCCTCAGCATCTTCATTTTTAGGAGGATCTACTTCTTTAGTTTGACCCTCATCCGCTTTGGGTAATGTAGCTTTGGGACGATCCAACACCTCTGTTTTCTGCTCCTCGGGGTATTCGATGCGAACATGATGGATACTTCTCAGCATCTTTTTAAAGACCTTTTTAATGGCATCTAGTTCTCTAAAACTAAGATTGGTATCTTGAAACTGCCCATGAGAGATTTTAAAACTGGTAATTTGGTCTACGAGTTTGTCAATGTCTTGCCCCGTAGGGGTTTTTAGACTTTTGGAAGCGGCTTCGAGCGAATCGGCTAGCATAAGGATGGCTTCTTCTCGATTGCGGGGCCTTGGCCCCGGATAGGTAAACGCAGCCTCATCAATCGGTTGATCTGGATGTTCATTTTTATGCATCCGATAAAAATACTCTACTCTGGTAGTGCCATGATGCGTACGGATAAAATCAATCAAAACGGAGGGCAAGCGATATTTTTTAGCCAATTTGACTCCCTCTGTTACATGTGCTATGATATGCCCTGCACTTTCGAGATAGGTCCACTCTTTATGCGGATTGTATTGGGTTTGATTTTCAATAAAACAAGGAGGATTTAGGGTTTTACCAATATCATGGTACAAAGCCCCTACCTTTACCAACAAGGCATTCGCTCCTATTTCTGTTGCAGCGGCTTCTGCCAAATTAGCCACCTGCAAAGAGTGTTGCATCGTACCTGGAGCATTAAAAGAAAGTTCTTTCAGCAAAGGCTTATTCAAATCTGAAAGCTCTACCAAAGTGATTTCTGAAATCAAGCCAAAGGCTCTTTCCAAAAGTGGAATCAAAGGGTAGGAAAGTAAGGTGAGAAAAATATTCAAACCAATCCAACCCAGAGTTCCCCACATTACCCCATTTTCAATCACCCGACCATCATCTGCGAGCACTGGAGCAATCGCCCCTTTTTGAATCAACTCTAAACTCAAATAACAGGCAGTATAGGCAATTCCGATGTAAAGCACCGAAAAGAAAAAATCGGTTAAGTAACGAGTCTTGCGCTTAGACATAATAGCCACCATTCCTACAATAATTTGCACCAAAATAAACTGGTAATCTAAAGAAAGTAGCATACTCGCAATCAAAATGATTACAATATGAGAAAACAAGGCCAGTTGAGAAGAGAAAAAGTTTTTGATGATAATTGGAGCAATACAAAATGGAATGAGATAAGAACTCATATCTGGCAGATGCTCTAAGCTAAAGGATAAATAAGAGTAGCCTGCAATAAGCGCAATAATCAACCCCAAATGTTGCAGATTATCAAATACCTCCTTTTCATATACCCTTACAAAGATGGAGAAAATACTCAGTAGGGCAATCGTTAATAACAGATAGCCCAAATAAATAAGAAAGCTATTTTTGTGTTTGTTGACCTCTTGGTCGTATTTTTCTTTGTAGGAAATAAGTTTGGTATAAGCCAAAGAATCTACAATTTCCCCCCTACGGATAATCACCTCCCCTGCCTTGACCAAGCCCCTTACGGGCGAAAGTGTTTTTAATGCAAGCTCCTTATTTTTTTGAGTTAATTCTGCATCATACTGAATATCCGCCTTACGGATGAGGTCCTCTAAAATAGAAAGTAATAGGTTGTTATACTGATAATTAGCCCTTACCTTTTCTAAACTATCTACCAACAGTTGTGTAGCTTCTTTGGTGGTGTAGAAATCCCCCAGTATAGCTTCCCCCAACTCCATTTGTTTCTCAATCAAGCGAAACTGAAAATCTCGCCCTTGATCCTGATGTTTTCGATCTAACTTGACGATGTGTTTGGTGTAGAGTTTTTCTAACAACCCCAACCCTAAGCTTGTATAATTGGCCGAATCCAGCTCTAGCTCTTCAATCGTAGTATCTGCCTTCAAGGCAGCGTATTTCTCTGCAAACTGCATCACAAAGCTTTCTTGCTGCTGTTGCTTCACCTCAGGGTAGAGGCGATAATAAGGCATAAACTCTCGGGCGATGTCTTGCCGCTCCTCCTTCATTTCGGCTTCCGACTTTTTGATGGGAAAGGCAAAGGGGGCTCTAAGATCTTCATAAGCCCAGGAATCCCCTTGCTCAAACTCATACTCTAGTCGAATATTATTGGGAAAAAACAGACTGATAAACAACACCAACGCTCCCAGAAGTAAATATCGAAAGAGTTGTGGAATGCGGTTGATATATTGTTGCCAAGATTTTGGATTAGTCATAAAACAAGTTTTGTTACCACATCGAGCGTTCACGATGTTCGATTCGGATATCGAGATGCGCCTCGCC
>CAZOLU010000546.1:0-2344 GCA_964580485.1 uncultured Saprospiraceae bacterium
TTTCATAGGAAGCTATAATTTTATGAGCATCTCATTCAAACTACAAAAAATGCAGCCTAAATGAACATACCTCAAGAAAAACAAAGCCTTCGCAAAAAAATGATGCAGCTTAGAGATCACCTAAAAGCAGATCAAAAAGAGGCTTATGATCAGTGGATTTCTGAGCAGCTTTGGCTAAAAGTGGAAACCCTAGAGGCTAACATTGTGCATGTCTATCTTCCAATGAAAACAGAAATTGATATTTATCCCTTTATCAAAAAAGCATTAAGCAAAGGTAAAACCCTTGTTTGTCCAAAAACACTACCTAAGAGGCAGTTAGAACATCTACAACTCCTATCTTTATCAGAGTTGGAAGAAGGACTTTGGGGAACCAAGCACCCTGCAAGTGGCATAATATATAAGGATTCTATTGATTTGATCGTTATCCCTGGTCTTGCTTTTGATCTAGCAAATTACCGATTAGGCTATGGAGCAGGGTATTATGACCACTTTTTAGAGCAATACCCCAAAGCCTATAAGCTGGCAGTTGCCTATCCTTTTCAGATGCTCGAAACCGTTCCCAAAGAACAACATGATGTTCAGTTAGATGAAGTTTTGTATCAGCCTTCTCAGACGGGGGGGAGTACAATAATAAAAAAATATAATGCCTAAACTGCATCTGCCTGGGCAATCAGTATATGAGCTGCACTACCCAACCAATTCCAGAGTGCTTGAGCTTCCTCTGCATTACAACCCTTCGCTTGAAGTTGCTGAATCAATGTGCGTTCGTTTATATTGGTATCAATAGAAGCTTTTTTTAGTTCAGTCAATGCGTTTTGTCCTGTCCAATATTGCACCTGCCAGTACCAAACGAAGGCATTCTTTGCTCCTTCTTTTAGATAGGAATTTAGACTGCCCATGTAGTAACGCTCTACACCATTGTGATTCATAAAGGTAATAGCTGCATCTTGGGGGCCTTCCCCAGGGTCATAGGCATATTCTGCATAACCTTCATTGGCCATTTCATCAAACATCAGGTTGCATGCATAGTCAAAATCTTCTTCCCAATCTTGTTTGGGCCACCATTTTGGGCTTCTGCCTATAGCTTGGATGTTGAGGATGCCTAGAGGGTCGCCTTGTCTAAAGTAGTTGTCCTTTTTGAGTGCTTCGCTCAACGTTTTAAAACCCCATTGAAACTTAAAAGGTCCTGTTTCAGAAAGAAAGGCTAGGTATTCTAGAGGGAGTTTTTTCTTCCAACGATTGAGGCTACTGATGCTGGGGGATTTACCAAAAGCTGTAGACAAGGGCTTGCCATTACTCCAGTTTCCTAGTACAAAAATATCAGAACGTTGAGCAAAGATTTTGAAGTAAGCTTGTAATCGTGCACCCAATCCCAAGCCATATTCTGCTCTATCTTTATCCAAGTACTGTTGAATCGCTTCATCTAAGACCTTGGGTTTTGCTTGCTTTTCAGCTTGCTGTTGCATAGCTTGTGCAATTTTCCCTTTATCTAGGGTTTCAAATGCTTTCATCAAGGCCAGTTCATCCAAAATATCAATACCCAAGCTTTGGGCTTTTTGTAGCTTAGAACCTGCTTTCTCTCCAGCTACCAAAATGTCTGTTTTAGAACTAACGGATTTGGTAATTGTAGCTCCAAGTGCTTGCAATCGTACTTCAATATCAGCACGCTTTAGGTTGTGAAATTTTCCTGTAACAGCTACTTTCTTTGTATCAAATATATTCTTCATGAGATAGGGTTGACATGAAATGAAATTTTATCCGTAATTTAGGACTTTTCTTGAATGAAGTCAAATTTTTCTCCCATTGGAAATCAGCTCTGTTTAGTCGAAAAAATTAAGCACTCAGCGATTAAACCAACAACTTAGTATGCTGTTTCAGCTTAATGCTTTGATGGTTTTATCTATTGAGCGCATACCTAACGTTGACTGACTAATAAAAAATAACCATGTTTGTACGATTTTTAACTATAGTGTTGCTGTTGTTTAGCATAGCATTGAATGCACAGCAGACCTTCCCCGAAACTGGGGTTTTTGATGATAGAGATGGGCATTATGCCTTTACTAATGCTAAAATCCGGCTAAGTCCCACTAAAGTGCTTGAAAAAGGAACCCTCTTAATCAAAAAAGGAAAAGTTATTGCGGTAGGAAACAAGGTGAATATTCCTAAAGATGCCGTAGTTATTGATTTAAATGGTAAATATATCTCTCCCTCCTTTATTGACATTTATACCAATTATGGGATGCCCAAACCTGCTGAGCGAACTCAAAACAATGGCTATCCTCAACCCCTGAGTGATAAAAAAGGAGCTTATGCTTGGAATGAGGCTCTGAAATCAGAACAAAGA
>CAZOLU010000547.1:0-2342 GCA_964580485.1 uncultured Saprospiraceae bacterium
TCGATTTTGTGGTGCTCGTTGCGGCCTTCGGCCTTGATATTGATGTTGCACAGGGCGGCATCACAGAAAGATTTGAAAAAGTGCTCAAACATTTCTGTAGGCATCCCTCCTACTTTTTCACGCTTAAAGTCCGCTTGCCAAACTAACCAAGGGCGACCACCAAAGTCGATAGCCAGCTGTGCCAGGCAATCATCCATGGGCAAGAGAAAATGCCCGTATCTTGCGATGCCTCGCTTGTCACCTAGCGCTTGCCGAAAGGCTTGGCCCAAGGCCAAGGCGGTATCTTCGATGCTATGATGCTCATCTATATGCAAGTCGCCTTCTACTTTGACCTCTAGGTCGCAGCCACTATGTTTTGCGAGTTGATCGAGCATGTGATCGAAGAAGCCAATACCTGTTTGGTTGTTGGATTGACCGCTGCCATCTAGCTTGAGCTTGATTTCGATCTTGGTTTCTTTGGTCTGGCGATGGATGCAGGCGCTACGCGCCTGCTGGGCTTTGAGAAACTCGTAGATAGCTTTCCAGCTGCTTGTCGCCAAAGCACAGCTTTCTTCTAGACCTCTTTCGCTCAAGCCCTGCAAGCCATCTTGTAGATAGATGCCTTTAGCCCCCATATTTTTGGCCAGCTCTATGTCACTCCAACGATCCCCTAATACAAAGGAGTTGTCTAGATCATATTCGCCATTCATATAATGAGTGAGCAGCCCCGTGCGTGGCTTTCGGGTAGGCGCATTGTCCTCTGGAAATGAGCGATCAATTAGGATTTCATCAAATTCGATGCCTTCATTTTTGAAAGCTTGCAGCATCTTGTTATGTGCTGGCCAGAAGCTTTTTTCTGGGAAAGATGCGGTTCCCAAGCCATCCTGATTGGTGACCATGACCAATTTGTAATCCAATTCTTCAACAACCTTTGCCAAGCTTTGAAAAACTCCGGGGTAAAACTCCAGCTTTTCCAAACTGTCTAGCTGATAGTCGATCGGTGGCTCTATGACTAAGGTTCCATCTCGATCTATAAATAGTACTTTTTGCATTTCATTCATTTTCATGGGTCATGATTCATTAACCCTATTTTACAATTCAGGCATAGCGCTGCGAAGGGGTAGCGACCGCAGGGAGCTAGACCTCATAAAGCGAAGCGAATGAGGGCCAAACGAATAGTCCCAAAGGGATGCCCTTGGCATGCGCCCCGTAGCATAGCGTAGCCTTTAGGCTGCCCCTAATATTCCTTCAAAGCCTTTAACAACTGTTGATTTTCTTCTTTTGTTCCTACGCTAATGCGCAAGCAGCCCTCACAGAGGAGCACTTTCGAACGATTGCGTACAATGATTTTATGTTTTACCAAATACTGATATAAAGCCAAAGGATCTTGTACTTTCACCAAAAGGAAGTTGGCATCGGAAGGATAGACTTTTTCTACCACCGCCAAGGTCTTCAGTTCCTTTTCCAGATAGTCGCGCTGTTCCAAAATCGTCTGAATCCATTCTTTGGTCTGATCTGCATTTTGCAAAGCCTCCAAGGCTTTTTGTTGTGTGAGTTGATTGACATTATAAGGCGGCTTGACCTTGTTGAAAAGCGCAATAATAGCTTCAGAAGCGAAGGCCATTCCGAGTCTTATTCCAGCCAGACCCCAGGCCTTAGAGAAGGTCTGCATCACTACTAAATTGGGATATTCTGCCAACCACTGATTCGCTGAAGTATGCTTTGCAAAATCTATATAAGCCTCATCTAGCACCACAATTCCGGGAAAATTGGTTAAAAGTTGCCGTATTCTTCTTTCTTCAAAGCAGTTGCCCGTTGGGTTATTGGGAGTACAAAGGAATAACAATTTGCTGTACTCATTTGCCCTTGCCAGAATCTCCACCACTTGGGGTTGGTAGTTGTTGTTTAGGGGGATCTCTTGGAGTTGGACATTACAGATATCTGCACTGACTTTGTACATTCCATAAGTGGGCGGTAAGATAATGGCATTGTCCTGACCTGGCTCACAAAAAATGCGGAAAAGCAGATCGATGGCCTCATCACTTCCATTACCTAGAAAAATATTAGCGGCTGCTACCTTTTTTTCCTTGGCGATGGCTTGTTTTAGTTCCCATTGCAGAGGATCTGGATAGCGGTTGTAGCCCGTATCAAAAGGATTTTCATTAGCATCGAGGAATACCTCTGCGTCCCCTTCAAACTCATGCCTAGCCGAGGCATAGGGTTGCAAGTTCCAGATATTGGTACGTACCAACTGCTCTAATGCTTTCATTTTGGTTTTGTTTCAGATGTTGTGGGTTAATCCTCTTTTTCAAGGTCTTTTAGTCGGAGGGTTACAGCATTTTTGTGTGCCATCAATTCTTCGG
>CAZOLU010000548.1:0-2334 GCA_964580485.1 uncultured Saprospiraceae bacterium
GCAGAGCGACTAGCCCGAAGGGCCAACCGAATAGGGCGCCATGTAGCATAGCGGATCTCGTTTTAGAACGAGATGCCCCAAATAAAAAATAAAGTAGAAATACAAAAAGTCATGTGTAGATCGACCCAATTGGCGTCTCAAGGTCTGAAGTCTCCCCGTCTAGCGTCTCTTTGTCTAGCATCTCAAAGTCTAGCATCTCCCCGTCTAGCGTCTAAAAGTCTAAAAATCCAACGATCTATCAATCTCTTCGTCTCTCGTCTCAACAAAAAAAAGCCCAACCACCAGTGGTAGCTGAGCCCTTGATACACAATGAAAAACTATCTAATTCTTAAACAGCAGTTTGACAATTAAGTTTTTAATAATCTACTTTATCGTGTACCGCTGCCATAAATTCTTTGCGATAACGCTCTTCTTCAAACTTTCCGCTAAACCCTGTGGTTACCGTACTGCTAGAGATATCTTGAATACCTCGAGTGGATACACACATGTGCTTAGCATCGATGTAAATCGCTACATCTTCTGTTTTGAGCACTTGCTTCAATTCGTTGAGAATCTGCATGGTCAAGCGCTCCTGTACCTGTGGGCGCTTGGCATAGTACTGAACAATTCGGTTGATTTTTGAAAGCCCAATAACTCTACCACTAGAAATATAGGCGACATGAGCCTTTCCATAGATGGGGAGAAAGTGGTGCTCGCAATTGGATTGTAAAAGAATATTTTTCTCGATCAACATTTCGTTGTATTGATATTTATTCTCAAACAAAGCAATTTTAGGTTTGTTGGCTGGGTTGAGGCCGCTGAATATCTCCTTGACATACATTTTGGCTACTCGGTAAGGCGTTCCTTGCAAACTGTCATCTGTGAGATCCAAGCCCATGATTTCCATGATGGCTTTAAAATGTTCTTGAATTTTCTCGATCTTTTCCTCGTCCGATAGTTCAAAAGCATCATCACGCATAGGTGTTTCGAGCGTAGTCATAATGTGCTCATCACCCATAGATTCAAAAAGGTCTTCTAACTCGGGAGATGCAACAGTTGCATTGATTTTGTCTTGATTCATATTGATGAATTTACTTGATTAAGTGAATGCGCGGATAAAAAATTCATGAAAAAGCTCCGCTAGGGAATATCCCCTTTATTGTGCGTTTTTCACATCCATATTTAAGAACATAGTACTTGTTTTTTTGTTTAAGTATACATGAAAAGAATATATGAAAACTTAAACAAAGAAGTTGAGGTTGCCATCATCGGTTCAGGTATGGGGAGCCTTACTGCAGCTAGCCTTTTAGCCCAAGATGGTAGGCAAGTTTCTATACTAGAACAAAATTATTTGCCAGGAGGTTGTACAAGTTCTTATTATCGTCAAGGATATATTTTTGAAGCGGGTGCAACTACCCTTGTAGGCCTAGATCCTCAGATGCCCATGCAGTTTCTACTAGAACGAACTGCTGTACAGTTTGACTATAAAAAACTGGAACTCCCTATGCAGGTACACCTGAAAACAGGAGAGTTGCTTACTCGTTATCAAGACTTAGATGCCTGGATTGCCGAAGCGGAACGAGTTTTTGGTCTCCAAGGGCAACGCCCTTTTTGGGAGTTGTGTTATAAAATTAGTCAATTTGTTTGGAAAACTTCACTGCAGCAGCAAAGTTTTCCCCCCTCTAGTTTACGTGACTTGGGCCCCATGATTCAAGGTTTCCGTTTCAAACAACTTGCCTTTGCACGCTGGGCTTTTGTATCTATGACCCAACTTTTAAAAAGATTTAATCTAAATAATAATGCCAAATTTATCGATTTTGTGAATGAACAACTCCTAATTACTGCACAAAATAAGGTCAATGAGGTGAATGCTTTGTTTGGGGCTACTGCTTTGTGTTATACTAATTATGGCAATTATTATGTGTATGGGGGCTTGTATCAAATGGTTAAGCCATTTTGCGATTTTATTGAGTCAAAAGGGGGGGAGCTTCTATTAAAAACGGTGGTAGAAAAAATTATTTATAAAAATAAACGCTATCATATTTATACCAATCAAGGAACCATCATCGCCCAAAAGCTGGTATCAGGTATACCGATTAACAATTTACTAGAAATATGGGAAGATCCTCAACTGCAAAGACGTTATGGGAAATCTTTGATGGAATCCAAGCAACTCAACTCTGCTTTTCAGATGGGCATTGGGTTTCGGAAGCAAGGAAATCTATTGCCAGAGGTCTTACATCATCAAATTCACTTAGATACGCCTTTACCTGGTATAGGGAGTGATAGTATTTTTATAAGTTACAGTGCTCCTGAAGATTGGTATCGTGCTCCCCAAGATCATATGGTTGCCTC
>CAZOLU010000549.1:0-2331 GCA_964580485.1 uncultured Saprospiraceae bacterium
ATAAGCGAGGTTCCAATGTATGAAGAATCGTACAGATCCTCAAGCTTTTCCGGAAAATTATGGATCTGGAAGGAGAAGCAACTGTTTTAGATAAAAAAAACTATCTTTACAACCCTATTTATTAGACTTGATAATATACAGCTATGCGACTTTCTAAAAATCTACTAAAATCGATTAAAGCACTTCAGCAAAAGAAGTTCAGACAAGAGGAGAGCTTATTTGTGGTAGAAGGTGATAAAATTGCCCAAGAAGTTTTGGCAACGAAGCATCCCTTTAGCGTCAAGTATATTATTGCTCTAGATCAGTGGCTAGAGGATCACCCAGAACTACTTCTTCAGCAAAATGCTATCATCTATGAAGTTAGTGAAAAAGAGTTGAGCCGAATATCAGGGCTAAAAACCCCCAATCAAGTGCTTTTGGTATTGGAACAAAGGTCAGAGCCTTGGCCAGAGCTATTAGATGGTCAGCTTGCGCTCGTCCTTGAAGATATTCAGAACCCTGGCAATTTGGGTACCATTATCCGTATTGCCGACTGGTTTGGCATTCAGCATATCTTTTGTAGTCTTGATTGTGTAGAGCATTACAATCCCAAGGTGATTCAGGCTAGCATGGGGAGCTTTTTGCGAATACAACTACATTATACAAAACTGGACATACTTTTTGCTCATTATCCCAAGTTGCCTCGTTATGGTGCTTTATTAGAAGGGACTCCTGTTATGAGTGGAGATTTTGATCCATCAGGATTTTTGCTAATTGGAAATGAGAGCAAGGGCTTATCCCTTGAGGCACAAGATTTCCTTACACAAGCCATCACGATTCCCAGATATGGGCAGGCCGAATCCCTCAATGCAGCTATTGCTACGGGGATTTTGTGTGCCGCCTTTAGGCGCAAGACGGTCTGAGTTGCCATTCTTGGGAGGAGAATATAGAGCATTGGTATTAAAACTACTAGACCCTGAGCGCACAGATGCGCTCAGGGTCTAAACTTTTTTATAATCCCCAGTAATTTTAGCCACCAATAGCAGCACCCATCTCCTCTCCTAGTTTTTCCATAGTAGTTTCCTCATAATCTTGTGGAATAGTGAATTTGAAATCTGAAGCGGATGGCTTTTTGGTAGAAACCGAAGTGGCCATAATAGAAATTTTTCCATCTTTGCTATCAATTTCAATACCTAAAGGAAACCCATTGAGTTCTTTATACATATTGTCTAAAAAACCAGCCGATTGTGGCTTAATTTCAGAACTTACATATACAATCATGGGATCATTTGGGCGTTCAGGATCAGCAATAAGATACTTCTGACAGTTGTAGCCTGCAATTTTCTTTGAGCCTTTTAACTTTTGAATTTTGGCTTTGCTAAAATTTTGTGTAGCATTTTGCGCTTCGCTAATTTCTGTACTAGACATGCGAATGGCTTTTTTGTTGCCCATAAGGTTCAGAAGTGCCAAACCTTTTTTCCCCGTAGCATCTAGGATAATATCGCCAGCGAACATTCCTCCCATAACCATGGCATTGAGCTTACTTTTATTGCCATTGAAAGCCAGCGTGAGCATAGAGCCATTGAGCATGGCTGCCGAAGGATCTGAACTTTCTATCGAAACTTGGTAAGTGATCGTTCCGTCAGTCATTGCTGCACTATTATAACTAGCAAATTGAGGAGTCTGTGCTTGTACAGCAAAAGCCAAAAAGATGGCCAAACAAGAAAATAGAATCTTTTTCATATAATTGTTTTAGGTTGATGATGTATAAATTGACCTGAGGTAGAGGTTTCGTCACCACCCCAGGATTTTTTCTAGCGAATTACATGCCAAATCCCATACCGCCCATACCACCAAGCTCTTCAATGCTTACTTTTTCAAAACCTTCGGGAATCGTCATATCAAAAATATCATCTTTAGGTACTTCGGTAGAAACCTCTGTAGCCGTAAAAATCATTTTCATTCCTTGCTGTGTAATTTCATAACTTAGCGGAAAGCCTTTCAATCCGTTGAGCTGTTGTTGTATTTGCGATTGCCCAGCAGGTTGAATCTTATCGGTAACATAAAGTGTCATGGGTTCATCTACTCCAGGAATTGTAGCTACTACTTTGGTACATTTGTAGCCCGCAATTTTCTTCTTTTTTCGCTTGTAATACTTGATTTCAGGCTTTTTCTGATTTACCTTTTGCTCTTCCTTCATCTTATCCATATCCTCTTTGGTAATTTCTACGGCCATATTTTTACCCATCATTGGGGCACTCATCAGCATAACGCCCTGTTCAGCTTCATTATCCATAACCACATTCATCGTCATCATTCCCCCCATCATATTCATCACCGTTTTCACCTTTT
>CAZOLU010000550.1:0-2301 GCA_964580485.1 uncultured Saprospiraceae bacterium
AATTAACCCCTTAAGGGGTAATTTTTCTGATCTACGCAAGTCGTTGCCTTTCCCTAGGGGGATGCTCCAAAGGAATCCTTGAGACCTTTGGCATAGGCTTCGAAAATATGTACGGTTTTATATTTTCAAAAAACTTTAATATAAATATACGATTTTATTGATAAAAAATCAACTAATCTTACTAGGTTTTACCCTCTAATTGATAAGAATAGCCAATACACAACATGCCCCTGCCACAAAAAAGCGACAGGGGCATTCCTCATCTAAAATCTATACTTGTAACAATTACTTGATTGCAGCGAGATAAACTTTAATGCCATTAGCCGTAGTCAATACCAAATCTCCTTTTTCAAAGCTATAAGTTTGACGGCCGGCCAACTCCTTGAATAGGAAGTCTTGCAAATCGGTAGGCTCATGGGCACTGCACTTGAAGGCCTCTTCATCAAGCTGAATGTAATCTTGTGTAACATTCAGTAGTTTTTTACTACACACATGCTCTCCCCAGCTGATGTTCAAGGTTTCTTTGCCAATACTTGCCACCATTCTAGCCTTGAAATCATACACTTCCTGCGCTCTTTGCAGTCGCTCAATCCCCCATTCTGTACCACGAAGCTCTACAAACTGAGGTGCAGTAGTACTTGGAGCATTTTCCAAAACATAGGTAGCATCAGCTGTCACCAACAACACATCCTCTTTGTCTAAACTGTAAGAGATTTTTCCTTGTAAATGGCGATAGACTTCATAAGCTGCATCACCTAATGCTTTAACCTCCTTGGGTGCTCTAGCATTAGCTCCCTGATATACCGCCTCACTTTCTACCAACAACTCATCCTTGGGTAAAAATCGAATCGCCGCCTCTGCCGTTCCATGGTCTTCGAAAGCAACGGTCACTTGCAAGTTCGAAAAGTTCATACTAATTGGAAACTCGGGGTTATAAGTTACCCCATTGGCTTTTACACTTTTGACATACCAAGTCCCTTTGAGTAATTGATTCATCGCCTTGGTTTCTACTACTGGCGAAATTTCTTCGGTTTTTTCACATTGTATAAAAAACACGATGCCTACGATGGCTACTAATAATCCTACAATTGCTATCTTTTTCATAAATTCATTGTTTTGTGTAATGGTTAATAATCTCTTTTTTGTCTATTACAAATATAGATGATACTTGACTCAGAAAGAATGACCTAGCTTAATTGCGGTACTGATCTAACTCCTTTTTACAATTGAGCATCATCATTTTGACTAAAAAAAAGACTTTGAAGCATAAACTGCCCAAAGTCTAAAATTTCATACATTAGCAAAGCTATTTTACTCTAAAGCTTGGAGGTAAATCTTAATGCCTTCATTATTGCTCAGTACCATATTACCTTCTTCTAACCGATAGCTCTGACGACCACTTAGCGCATTCATCAACACTTGCTGCATCTCCAGCTCACAACAATTAGCCTCACATTTAAAATTCGTTCCACTCAATTGTAAATAGTTGCCGATACTGTTGCTATAGGTTTTCTGACAAGTCACTCCTGACATTTTCAACTGCATTCGATCTGCATCAAAAGATAGTTCAGGTGCTGCCTTGAAACTGTGATAGCGATCTGTACTCCAAATTTTCTCTACAGCCCAACTCGATCCTTCAAACTTGTAGGGTTCTGGAGTATGATAGATTAAATCTTTTTGAAAAACTAAGGTAGCACTAGAGCTAATCAAGCGCAGCTCGCCCTTATTAAAGCTGTAGCTAATTTCTCCATGTAAATGTTTATGCAGGAGGTAAGCTACATCCCCCCAAGTTTTCAGATCTTCTGACTGCCCTTTTTCTGATTGACAGATGAAGTCACTATCTATGGTTAAATAATCTTTAGGAAGCAAGGTACTCTTCACAATACATTGCCCATAGCCTTCAAAGTTGATCGCTGTTTCTGATTTTGAAAAATCAAGCCTCACCACAATGTCTGCCTGAACGCTTTGCCTTTGTTGCTCTATGGTTTTAAGATACCAAGGACCTTTTAACAAATGATTGATGGACTCACTTTTTACAACTGGAGAGATTTCTTCTACCTTCTCACATTGTATAAAAAAGACGACAGCGATTAGGGCTGTGAGGAGACTTATAATTGCAAGCTTTTTCATGTATTTATGTTTTATCTGATTAGAATACTTATGATTTCAATGTCCTTTCCGAACAATTATAAATATAGCGTCTAAAGCTCAAAATAATCATGACCAAGGTCGCTTCCCTTGATGATAAGGGTCAACTTGTGTTTAGGTTAAAGAAAAACCCTCACTACCGATTTCAGTAGC
>CAZOLU010000551.1:0-2300 GCA_964580485.1 uncultured Saprospiraceae bacterium
TTTCTGTATTGCTGTTATCCTTGCTGCTTTCTTTTTTCTTAGCACCACCCACAATATCATTTTTTCTAAAATCCCAAATCGTTTTCAACAAAAGAAACCCTAGAAAGGGTGTAAAGGCAATAATCCCACCTACAGTACCAGCTACCCCCAATACCGTATTTTTCTTATACAAATCACGTAAATAGTTGAACACACGAGCCACCATCTTGCGGTTGATAATCAATACAGCTACCCCCAAAAGGGCAACAATCCACCACAAAAATTTGAACACAAAACTAATCACAAAATAAGCTACAATAGCTAGTGCAACTACTACAACTAAGAGCTGGATCCATTGGGTACTTTTACTATTTGATTTTTGTTCTGTTTCTTGACTCATAATCTAATCTTGAAAAATTGGGAATAATTCTAGGAATTGAAATTAAGACCTTTATTTGCTTTAAACAAATATATCCATTAAATAATTCTAGGAATTGAGAGAAATCAATTTTTAGTACTCCACTAAAAAGGAATCCTAGGAAAGGCTGTAATTATGGAAAAAACTATATGAAATAAAAATAAAAAAATCCAAGTAGGTGTTAGTTTAAATTACTGACTGCTAGGGTTTTGGGTTGTTGACTCTCATTTTGTTAAATTTTTATTTGATTTATGGAACTTTTTTGAAACCGATTTTGTTTAAATGTTTGTGTGCGTTTTTATAACGACACTCCCTTCTTCATACAAGAGAAAATCTAATTTTTCAGATTCCAATCCTATTTGCTTTGCATTTTTGCCCTTGAACTCCTATCTTGGCAGGGATAGTTGTGGAATAATTTATTCCTTTTTTCGTCATTAGAAAATTCAATCCATGTCTAATACCTCAGCCTCTTTTATCGTAGAAGGTGGTGTACAATTGCAAGGAGCAATCACCCCTCAGGGAGCCAAGAATGAAGCCTTACAGGTGATTTGTGCGGTACTCTTAACCGCCGAAAAAGTAACCATTTCCAATATCCCAAATATTAGAGATGTAGTACTGCTCATTCATTTGTTGGAAGGGCTAGGCGTAGAGGTGATTAAGGTAGATGATAACACTTATACTTTTTGTGCAAAAGAAATTGATCTAGATTACCTGCAAACACAAGATTTTGTTAAGAAGGCTGGTCGCATTCGTGGTTCGGTGATGATGATGGGCCCTTTGCTAGCTCGATATGGAAAGTCGGTCTTACCTAAGCCTGGGGGCGATAAAATCGGTCGCCGCCGTATGGATACCCACCTCAATGGGCTACAGCATCTAGGCGTAGGCTATAAGTATCTGGCAGAGGAAAATATTTTTTTGCTGGAAGCGCCTCAACTCAAAGGAACCTTCATTTTGATGGATGAGATTTCTGTAACTGGTACTGCCAATATGTTGATGGCGGCGGTTATGGCTGAGGGCGTGACCACTATTTATAATTCAGCTTGTGAGCCGTATCTACA
The DNA here is from genome assembly GCA_964580485.1 of uncultured Saprospiraceae bacterium. Lineage (GTDB taxonomy): Bacteria > Bacteroidota > Bacteroidia > Chitinophagales > Saprospiraceae > Saprospira. The sequence continues at coordinate 1,456 of CAZOLU010000551.1, forward strand.
GCAACTTTGTAAGATGTTGAATAGTATGGGGGCTCGAATTACAGGTCTAGGTTCTAATCGCTTGGTCATTGAAGGGGTGAGCAAGATGTATGGTACTGGGCACCGGTGCTTGCCCGATATGATTGAAATTGGTAGTTTTATGGGCATGGCTGCCATGACCCAGTCGGAACTCACCATCAAAAATGCTCGAGTAGATATGCTGGGCAATATTTTGCCTACTTACGAACGCTTTGGGCTTGATTTTGAAATCAAGGGAGATGATATTTACATCCCTGCACAAGATAGTTATGAGATTCATACCTTTATAGATGGCTCTATTATGACGATTTACGATGCGCCTTGGCCTGGTTTTCCTCCAGATTTGATGAGTATCATGCTCGTTATGGCGACACAGGCAAGAGGTAGTGTTTTGATTCATCAAAAAATGTTTGAGAGTCGCCTATTTTTTGTAGATAAGCTCATTGATATGGGGGCACAAATTATCCTTTGCGATCCGCACCGGGCGACCGTCATAGGGCTTGACCGAAAATCAACACTCAAAGGTATTGAGATGACTTCTCCTGATATTCGAGCGGGGGTATCTTTGCTCATTGCAGCCATGTCGGCGCAAGGCATTAGTACTATTCACCAAATTCACCAAATTGATCGAGGCTATCAGGATATTGATATTCGCCTCAATGCCTTGGGGGCTAAGATTGAGCGTGTGGAGCATCGCTAGCCAAGCGGAGCGGTTAGCTACTTTTCTAAATTCTATCCTAAAAATTAAAAAATCAAAGGACTATTCTCTAGCTTTGCCTTTGGAAACTAAGAGCATGTTTAAATTTTTAGGTACTTATTACACTGTC
>CAZOLU010000552.1:0-2292 GCA_964580485.1 uncultured Saprospiraceae bacterium
TTCGTGTTTTTTGTTTTATCCTATTTGGGCGGTTTTTTACTGCCCTTTTTTTGTGCTTATCTCCTTTTCTTTCGATTGGCCTTTTTGTTGCGATCGTAGTATGTAGGCGGCTTTTTACGTACCCATTTGATAAATTTTTGTATGTCGGGATGCGCTTGCAGACGGTCTATGCTGTAATAAGATTGAGCCAATTCTTTTTCGGTGAACAGAGAATGAATTTTATTGTGGCAAATGATGTGCAGCATGACCGTAGGCTTTAATCGACCTCCTTGCGAAACGGGGATGAGGTGATGCTCATTGTAGGGTTGTGCGAGCTCCCGGCCACAGAGAGGGCAGTTGTTTTTTTGGTTTTCCATTACTTTTGCTAATCACAACAGTATGTGATTATTAGGAGTTCCCTCCAATCAGCTTTCTACTAATTTGAAAAGCAACATTCCTAAAAGTAGGATAAAAAATCCATAACCCATAAAGATTGCACCAATCATCCACATGAGTTCTATGGCAACTACCAGGCCCCAGATGAATGGGATGAGCCCCCCAATAAAAGCAATAGCCACTGTAAGTAATAAAACCAGTGCCATTATAGCTCCTGCCATTCCTGAACCTTGCCCTCGATCTGTATCTTTTACTTTGCTAATACTCACCATTCCAGCTATGAATAAGATGGTCAGGCTGAGTATTACGGTAGCCCATATAACTAAGCCCAGTATCCAGAGCCATTGTAATGGCATCAACAAGCCCGCAATCAACATCGCAATTCCTCCTAAGGGAATCCAAAGGAATACAAGTTCTACAAAGCTTCTACGCTGAGGCTTCTTTGTTCGCTTTAGTTGCAATGTTTTTTGAGAGGATACTTCTTGGGCTTGCTCTACTTTGGTGTTGCCTGGCTCTATGGGGCTAAAGGCCTCTACTCCCCTGATTTGCAAACAGCTTAAAGTAAGCGTTAAGAGTATTATTTTCCAAGGTAAGTTCTGTAACATGATATTTATAGATTAAAAGAAAGTGCAACTATGAAAAGTCCCATCAGGATCATCCCTACGGCACCCAACCAAATTAGGGGCATAGAAAAAGCCAAGCCCAAGATTAGAAAAACAATTCCACCAATAAGGTTAATTAAAAACAATACTAAGAAACTGAGTAAAAAAGGCACCCCTCTTGCCAAGTCGGAAAGACCTCCACTCCCCTCTGAATAGATGCTTAAATACCATAAACTAAAGGTATAGACCAAATCTAGCCCCAGAAAAACAACAAAGCCCCAAAACCAAAGAAGCTCAAGTCCCAAACTAAATAGTACTATAAAGGTCAGAAAACCCAAAATACTCAATCCCCCGAATACCCACAATATCAATGTTTCGTCTTGGGTGGCACTAGGCTTTTGTTGCCTTGAATCTTGTTTAGTATCGTTGCTTTTTTCGGCTTCTACCTTTTGCGTTCCTGGTTCAATGGGATGAGCATGGAGTCCAGTAGTGCTATCACCCAAAGCTAAAGCTAGCCCCATTATAAGCAATAGTATTTTGGTATACCTATACATCGGGATGTGTTCTTAGTATAATGAATGTAATCAATGCAATTAAAAGTAAAGAGGCTCCCATAATCCACAATAAATTTACCCCTGCTATCAGTCCCCAAATTAGCGTAATTAGCCCTCCTATGGAAGCAAACCAAGTCAGCAAACTCCCAAAAATACCCAAGCCTAGCCCCCGGAGATCAGGTCCAAAACCAGCTTTACTTGTATTCGCCAGATAAAACAGATTCCAAATGACCAGAATAATTTGAAGCAGTGTAGCTACTCCAATCAATGCAAGTAGGCTAATCCAAAGGATCGGAAACCCCATAACAAAACTCCAAGCAAAGGGAATGAACAAAACAAAGGGGATCAGTGCAATTCCGATAATAGGTAGTATGGTTCTAATATTGTTTTTAGGAGAAAAGGAATGCACTTCTTTGGAGTTTTGCTCCATAGGCTCTTCCGTTTTTGCTCCATCTGAAATAGGGAGGGCTTGTATATGGCTAGCTCCCAAAACAAGCGTCAATAAAAGACCTATATTGAAAAACAATTTTAGAGATCGTCTGCTATTCATAATTCAATGCTTTTAAAATAACTTGTATAGATAGTGGACTATTTTTGGGACTACTTAGATGCTCAGAAAGGGTAATGTCAAAAGCGCAACTAATATAAACCCTAGTCCAACGCCCCAGAGTAGAGGTAAAAGGGCAATCAGCCCTAGAGGTAAAAGAATCAGTCCTGTAATGAATGCCGCTGAGCCAAAACTAATGCCTCCTATGAGCGTA
>CAZOLU010000553.1:0-2285 GCA_964580485.1 uncultured Saprospiraceae bacterium
GTTAATCGGTTTTAGTATTTTTAAATACGAGTAAAGTTGAAATCACAAGAATTTCGGTTCTTGTGATTTTTTTTGATTTTGCTTTTCTCAAATTGGCTACAACAATATATAAGTGCAAGATTTCAACACAAGCCTAAAAGGTAAAACTAAAACGCCCCTCAATGAATGAAGGGCGAGTTTAAATCTATTTATTTTGTCTTAGAACTGAGCAGAACGGCAACCCGCTTTTCGCTTGCGGCGCTTACGAGCATTGACTAAACCATTATCGATAAAGTTGTAGGAGACCGTTACCCCAGAGATTAAATACCAATCTAGAGCTTTATCACCCCGAACCGTTTGCCCACCACGCTCAAGTACCGCTTGGTCATAAGCATCTTGTGTAGGGAAATCAGCGCCAAAGGTTCCTTCATCTCGGGTAACCAAGTACTCATAAGTTCGATCTGACATGAGTTCTTGCTCTGTGAGGTCGCCAAACTGACCGGGACTGTAAGCTCCCCCTTCATACAACGGCGTTACAGGGTTGGTAGTAGCATCGTAGGGGTATGTTAGCGCTACATCATCTAAGTAATCGGTAAATGTTTTGCGGAAGCCTACCTCAAATCCGATATTGAGATGGCTGTTGATGGCAAATTTAAACCCTAGTCCTAAAGGTATAGACACTTGAGTCAGATTGTAAGGATCACGGTTGGGGAAGGCAGTATTCCCTTGACCCTCGGTATTATAAGGCTGTAAGGCGACCCATTCTCCATCCCGATTGGGATCAAAATGACGCGCTTTAGGATTGTAATTGAATACAGCAACACCTACAAAAGCATAAGGAGAGAACATTTTTTTATGCCCTGTTGGGTTGTAGCCCATAAAGTTAATTTCAGCAATAGCTCCTACATCAAAGATATGAGAACGAAAGTGTAGGTTACGATACTGGTTGCGTACATCTCTAGAATTGGCATCATCTCCTGAGATCGTACCAAGAGCACCATTGAGACGCAGACTTAGATATTGATTCATGTTATATCGAACAAAAAGTCCCCCAGCAAGGTGTAGATGCTGAACATCTACAATAGAGTTGACCAGTTCCCCCGAATAATTTGATACCCCAATCATTCCTCCTGCTTCCCAATAAGGACGAGACCAATGGTGCTGTGCATTTAAGAAGAATGGGAGGCTTAGGAGTAGTGATGCAAAAAGAAGCTTCTTCATGTTTTTGGTTTTGTTTTGATCTTTTTTAGCAAACTTCACTTATTTAGACTATTGGTATTTACAATAAATATACTTATAAAATGCCAAAACAAGTGATCTTATTTTATATAATAAGGAGTTTTTACAATAAAGTTGGTTTTAATTCTAAGAAAGATACAGCTTTTTTCTCAAACTTAAAAATAGTCTTGAGCAGAATCCTTGAGCTAAATTATTGGTACTCTTTCATTAACGACTAATAATAAGGGTATCTCGATCGAAGGATAAAGTGGTAAAAGTACCCGTTCCTCCACTGATATTTGATTGAATTTGAGTAGGTTGAGCAAAGGGATTAAAGTTAGCTGCTTCTGCATCGGAGATCGTTTCTAAAAAATCGTGATAGTACTGATCTATCCGATAACAGGTGGCAATCAGCGTATCTCCTTCTTCATAACTATAATTTGTTCCAAAGGTAATTTTCTCTCCATTAAAAAATCGAGCATCATCTAGACTAATATCAAATTCTGGATTTCTGGCAATGCCAAAAGGAGGCGTGCTTGACTCTGTCAGACTTCCCTCATGCAGCATGATCCGATAAAAATCGACGGTGGAGGCATTATCAAAAAATTCTATAAAGATAGAAGCCTTATCTCCAGCTCCTCCATTTTCAAAGGTAGCTGTTATGGTATCAATCGGAACGGGTTCTAAAAAGCGAGTGGTTGCCGTAGCAACACGCCCCCCTTCTGCATCGATCACCTCTAGCTCAAAATCGCTATTGTAGTCTAAAGGGCAAATGCTATTCGATCCGTAGTTGTAAAATCGAGTATAGTCGGCATTAAAATAAGGGATAAAGCCAAACAAACTATCGGCAGGACAATTATCGGAGAAGTAGATCGCCTCCTGTAAAGTATCTGCCACCCCATTGTGCCGAATGATGACCCTTGCATTTTTGACCAAGGGGCAGGCATCTAAATCCTCAAAAAAACCTTTGGTTTCCGTGAGTAAGACCCGATAGGGTTGCCCTGCTTGCAAATAGCATTCTACCATCAACAGGCGGTCTGGCTCAGGCAGATCAATTTCAATATCTCTTTCTAGGGCATCACAGCCCA
>CAZOLU010000554.1:0-2275 GCA_964580485.1 uncultured Saprospiraceae bacterium
AGCCGCCATATCAGGGCAAAAGACTGGAATTTAACAAGTAGATAGAAATTTAAACCTGCTCTTACAACAAAATCACCAAGGCCGATAACGATTAGCAATTAGTTTCCAATCTGTTGCCTCTGCTTTGCTTGTTTTAAAAAACAACAAACCACACCAAAATAAATCAATACTCATTGCAACTTTCGGATGCTGCTTTAGCTCCTGCCAGGCTGCCTGCATTTCCTTAGACCAATAAATGTCGTCAAAAACCAGTACACTGTCTTCATGAAGGTAGGGAAGGCATTGCTCAAAATAGGCTAGGGAAGGGGCCTTTTGGTGATGCCCATCTATAAAAGCAAAATCAACTTGCCCTAATTTTTTCAGGGCAGGCTGTAACGTATCTTTAAAGTGCCCTTCCATAAGTTCGATCTGCGCTGCTCCAAAGGTTTTGAAATGGTAGCGTGCACGTTTAGCAATTTCGGGGCTACCTTCTAGGGTGATGAACGCTGCCTGAGGGGCTGCGGCTTTCATGTACAAACTGCTGAGCCCCAAAGAGGTGCCAACTTCCAGTATAGTCTTGGGCGCAAAGTGCCGAACCATATAATAGAGCTGCTGGCATTGCCAATCGGGAGAAACCGAGGTCTTGGCAATTTCTTTAATCTTGCGCCGATTGCTGCTGTTTTTGCGAGAGCCTGCTCCTAAATCCAAGACCTCAATTTCTTCTTCTTTTTGAAGTAAACTTGCTTTTAAGGTGCGCAAAGCATCAAAGGCATAATAGTAGCGATCATCCTCCACCACCTCATGTAGAAAATCTAGGATGAAGGGATCTTTTACCTGACGCTTAGATTGAGCTTTAAAATAAAAAGAAATTAAGGCGCTGAGCATGAACAAATGTTTTAGAAACAAGTATCGCCCGAGCAAACCCTTACTCAAAAGCTCCTAATAGCGATGTTAGGCGATGCTTGCTCCAATACAGAATCTAATATTAGATCCCTGGCTTTTCTTTGGCTTTGCCATGAAAAGTAAAGTCTAAACGTACTGCAATATTACGAGGAGCTTCCAAGCGACCTGGGCGTGTAACATATTCTGTGTTCAATAAATTATTCCCCAATAAAGACAACTTTACCATTTTGTACTGATATGCCAAACGAGCATTGAAAATCAAAGCACCATCTTGAATATCAGGACGATTTCTAAATGCATAGATAGAAGGAAAGGTTGTAGGATTATCAAGATAAGCATCAATAGCTTGTACAAAGGAGAAATAAGCAAGTGTTACTCCTGCTGTAAAGTTTTTGTAGGTAGCCTGTACATCCATTTTAGCATTGTGCCTTGAACGATATTTTAGAATATTGGCGCTATCTGAAGAACTTTCCCGAATGTTTTGAGTAAAGTCCTGATAACGTGGATCAAGATAGGTATAGCCAGAAATCAAGTTAATATCTACTTCTCCAATCTTTCCTTGCCCCATCACACTAATTTCTCCTCCTCGAATCCGAGTATCGCCCACATTATTCACCATAAAAGCTACGGTCATAAATTGAAACTCCATCATGTTGAAATACTCCGTCCAGAAGGCCGCAACATCTAAATAGCCCTGCCAGCTTCCAATCTTAAAACCCTGTTTGATACCAATTTCAGAAGACCAACCAATTTCAGAGCTTAGTTCAGGGTTGGCAATAACTCCAAGCGTACCAGGTGAAGTAGATACGTATTTTTCTAAGATGGTAGGGAAACGGTAGGCCTGCCCCCAAGATACACGCAGAAAGGTAGCCGCAGAAAGTTGATAATTAGCACCAAAACGGAATATAGGTCGACCTTCTTGTGCAGAGCTGTTGAGGAAGGTGTCTAGTGGGTATACGGTCCCTCCAATGGTAGCAAATTGAACAACGGTATCTGGGGCATTGAGTAGATTGTATTCATAGCGTACACCCAAAGAAACATTCAAACGATCAAAGAATTTCTTTTCCACTTGAGCATAGGTTGCTAAATTCCCCAATTGGAAACTATTTCCACCATAAACTTCTGCTTCTACCGCCGAAAAACTTCCTACTAGCCCCGCAGACAGTTCCAAATCCTGTAATTGGGCAAAACGCTTTTGGTATTGATATTCCCCATAAACATAGTCGGAAGAGTTGGACTGCTCATTTTCATTATCATTATTGATGTAATAATAACGAGTTTGAACACGATGACGACCACCCGACGGATCATAATAGGTGACCGAGGGATCGATGGTAAATCGAAGGTATTGCCCACGAATAGGAATGGATTGATTTGTAGCTTCATAAAGGCT
>CAZOLU010000555.1:0-2269 GCA_964580485.1 uncultured Saprospiraceae bacterium
ACGAGATGTATTATTACGGCTTTCGCTACTACTCACCCAACCTCGGAAGGTGGATCAACCGGGATCCGATTGAAGAACAAGGTGGATACAACTTATATGCATTTGTTTTTAATAATCCGAATGACTATTTTGATGTCTTAGGTCAACAGGGTGCGCGTACTGGTTGGAGACCACCGGGGCAAAGAAATAACATACAGGGAGGGGGTAATATTCCCCCATTCCTGGATTGGCTGGTGAATCTCGCAGCAGGCGCAGAAGGGCAAATCAACAGAAGTCGAACCATTCCTGCAGGCGCCGTGGGTCCTGTAACCTTCCAGATTGTTATCAGTATTTCTGGAACGGTAGTTCCTTGTTGTGACTCAGAGAGAGGTACGACGGGAAGAATGTTTGTTGGCTCATTTTCTGTTACTGGCGACGGTGGGCTTGGTGGTGGAGCTTCTAATGCAAGAAGGGGTAGTCCTTCGCCTGGTGATCAAACTGGAACGGGAGGTGGAGTGTCATCAAATGGGACAATTCAACCATGCGAAAATAGTCTTCCTACTTTATCTTTTTCAGGCTCATTGAGAGCGTTTGCTGGGATTGGTTTTGGAGTAGGAGTAACTTTTGAGAAATCGATTTTTAATTGTGATGCTGCGTCAGGCTGTCAATGGACTATTGATGAACCAATGAGCTTTGGAGTAGGTGACGCAGTCGGTGCACGGATTAGTTTGGCTGTTACCGGGTCTATAGATACAACGATATACCCTCCAGATTTGGAGTTTTAAGGTGCTGAAATCAATTCTTGGATTTACTTTCATTTTACTAACTGGTCAGTTGACTGGCTCAGAGATAAGGTTTTTGTACTTTGTTGAGGGTATACCTGGAGTTGAAACTGTCTGGTTTATTAACAATCAGCCAGTTGTCAGAGGAAATTCTGGATATAGCCAAGAAATTTCAAGATTTGTAATTCCTGGAGCTAACTCTGGGTATGTGCATTATCCGAGAGGTGTAGGGCTTCCTATCAAAAAAAATTTGAAAATTACAAAAGCTCGAAGCCTTCAAAGCGATGGGGAAACGGTTGTATCGGTGGAGCCTAATTCAGCAAATCACGAGCTTCAAACTGATGAATTTACCTTCGATGCTAATATACCTGAATCTGTGGCTTGGATTTGGCAAGTGAGTGACTCAATTGACGCATTTTCTAATTCCGATAAGGCCGAAGTCAGAGATTTTGTAGCCGAATACTTAAACGAATTTTTAAACGAAAATCCGGATATGGCCAAGTTTCACATTCTCACATGGAGTGCGAAAATTCGTAAGCCTTCACAAGATAAGCTAAAGCAATTAAAATTAGCTATTCAAAGATTACACGCAAACGAAAGTTCTCTTAAGGTGATAGATAGGGAGAAGATTGAAGTAATTAATGGGACAAAAGTATTGCTGGTGTATTCAGCTGACGGCCCACTACTGAAACAATCCTCAATGGGAGAATTCGGAATCACTATTCCCACGTTATACTTGGTAAAAGTGAGCGGTAAATGGGCCATTTTAGAAAACTAGTCACAAAATGCCCAATAAAATGGAATCAACAGTACTATTCCAAAAGACAATAAAATCGGAGCAATTGGTTCAACACTTGTTAAAATTGTAGCGAGTTTTGGGTAGAAAGGGCAGTATCTAACTTTCGTGCCACATTCGGTCAGAGTTGAAAAAAAATCTCGCGCTTCGGGTTCTGAATCAAATCTTTTCGGTCCAAAACTGAGTCGAGATCCAGAATATGTCTCATCATTAACCCTATAAGTGTAGTGAACCTTCAAGACGTAAGCAGTTGCTTCTCCGAATTTGCCACCTACATAAGGTTCGACAGAATGATCACCTAATATTGCCCTCGTACATGGCCAGGCTTTGGCTAGTTGAGACAATAATATCCATGACAGACTGATCGCTAGGCAAATTACTCCTAATAAAGCGAGAGCCAACGGTATGAATGCAGCATTCATTAAGTTCTTATATGCGGAGATTGGTAGGCAGTAAATCTTTACATTTTCGAGTCGTAGAAGTCATAGGTAGAAGGCTACGACCAATACGACAACGCCGAATCAAGCCCCTTCCGTTTGAACGTCTTAAGCTGACTCGACCCCACCCAAATCGTCTTACCAACCAAGCCCGTTCCGTCACGCCTCCTGCGATCGCTACGCTCCTTAGCAGGAGTCGCGCCGTCACTACCTGCCTTGGGGGCGCAAAAGGGGTCATTTCATTACCTTTGTGGTCGCCTATCGTATCAACCAGG
>CAZOLU010000556.1:0-287 GCA_964580485.1 uncultured Saprospiraceae bacterium
GTGCCTACCCATGGTAGAGTCTCTAACCCACCATGCCAAGCCAAGCCAACATTAGTCTGCTCTATGGACCCAAGATAAGGGATGACTCCTCTTTGCTTTTTTATGCTCCCTCTTCTCAATCGCCTGGCAGTAGTCGCTCGGGCATAGTTTTGGAGACTTTAGCTCCGAGCTCACGCAAGCGTTCGCTTCGCTCTATCAAATTGCCTCGATTGCTGGTCAAGCGCTGCATGATGGTCTCATAACTTTTTTGTGCCGTTTGCATACGCTGCCCAAGTAGTTCCAGCTCG
>CAZOLU010000556.1:297-2264 GCA_964580485.1 uncultured Saprospiraceae bacterium
CACGAGGCGGTCGTGCAAGAGCCCGCCTTGGCGGGCGATCTCCAAAGCATTTCGATTTTGCTGCTCTTGCCTCCAGAGGTTGGCAACCGTTCGCAAGGTCGCCAGTAAAGTAGAAGGACTGACAGGCAAAATATTCTGCTCTAGTGCCTCATAAAAAAAGCGATGCTCTTCTTGCATCATCAAACTAAAAGCTGGCTCAATTGGAATAAACATCAACACATAGTCCAAGCTATTCAATTCATACAATTGCTGATAGCGTTTGACACTCAATTGGCTAATATGCCTTTTGATCGAGTTGATATGTGCTTTTAAGTACTTAGAACGTTCTGCTTCACTTTCTGCGGAGCAATATCGCTCGTAGTCGGTCAGGCTTACTTTGGAATCAATGATGAGTTGCCGCTGTTGTGGCAAAAAAATGATTAAATCGGGTTGTAGGCGTTTGCCCTCTTCATTCCGATAGGCTTTCTGGATTTTATACTCTCGCCCTTTGGTCAGTCCTGATTGCTCTAAGATGCGCTCTAAAATTAGCTCTCCCCAGTTTCCTTGCACTTTGGATTCCCCCTTTAAAGCTTGCGTTAGATTTTTAGCCTCTTCCGACATGATCTGATTCAAGTCAAACAACTGCTTGATTTGTTGCCCCAAGGCAGCTCTAGCCTTATTTTCATCATGATAAAAATACTCTACCTTTTGTTCAAACTCCTTGATTTTCTTTTGTAAAGGATCTAATACTGCACTTAGTTGCTCATGGTTTTGATGTATGAAGCGTTGACTTTTCTCCTCTAACAATCGGTTGGCTAGATTTTCAAACTGCAACTGCATTTGTGTTTGCACCTCTTTGTATTGTTGTTGCTGAGTTTGGGTTTGTTCTCTGAGTTGATCAATCATCTGCTCTTGTGTTGCCAATGCAGAAGTAAGCTCTAACAACTCTTTTTGCCTATACTCTAATTTTCCCTCTAGGGTCTGTAGCTGCTCCTGTTCCTTTTCCAAAATTTCTTTCAATACATATTTTGATTTAAGGTCTTGAGGACTAATACTTTGCGACTGTCGTCGAATACTTCTAAAACGCTCTAAAAGCCACCCTAGCAATCCGCCCAATAATACGCCTAAAATTAAATATAGAATTTCCATTTCAAAATTTTGAGTTTGGGTAATTTTTCCTATCTTTGTCTTCCTTTTTGAGGTAGCTTAACGAGAAGCTAAAAAAAGATAATAAAGTGCAACTCTTTTGTTCACTTTTTGAATATAGTATCAACAAATATACTACATTCTTTTGTTTTTTTAGGCTGTTATCTGCTTCATCTAAAGATTTTTACATTTTGATGTTTTTTTTAATTTAAAGTAGGCGGACTCAAAAGATTTCCCTATCTTTGCCTCGCTTTAATGCTATCTAAGGGATTCAAATATATATTTAAGTCATGAAAGATTTGATTCAATACGTAGAACAACAAACTGCACGTGAAATTTCTGACTTTGATTATTTCAAAGCAGGTGATACCGTCTCAGTTACTTATAAAATTATTGAGGGAGACAAGCAACGTGAGCAAACATTCAAGGGCACAATTATTCAGATTAAAGGATCTGGAGCTACCAAAACCTTTACCATCCGTAAAATTTCGCATGGTGTTGGTATTGAGCGTATCTTTCCTTTTAACTGCCCTACTTTGGTAAGTATTAAAAACTTGCAAAAGGGTCGTGTTCGTCGTGCGCGTCTATTCTACCTACGCAAAGCAATTGGTAAAGCTGCACGTGTGAAAGAGAAGCAATTCGTAAAGAAATTAGATGCTTCTATGAAGGGCAAACGCCGTAAGCTAACTTGGTCTTGGGAAAAAGAAAAAGTAGTAAAATAGATTTTTTCTGAGCAAGGATAAGTAGGGCTTGAAACAAAATTTTGTTTCAAGCCCTGTTTTTTTTTGCAAAATATCGTAAGTTTCTCCTTTTTTAGTTGTATATCCGACATTCCGCACCCT
>CAZOLU010000557.1:0-2261 GCA_964580485.1 uncultured Saprospiraceae bacterium
TATCATCTAGTCTTTGGGTCTCTTAGTCTAAAAGCGTAGCGGTCTATTATCTCTACTACTCAGATGATTTAAAGCCACTTAACTATGCTATCACCACTTTAATAAATGTAAAAGATGACTCATGGTTGAGCGAAGATGCATTTTATAGTTCCTTACGCAAACGAGCAACAGGAATATTGAGTTGTTCTCGGTATTTGGCAACGGTACGTCTGGCGATATTGTAGCCTCTTTCTCGCAAGGTGTTTTTCAGCTTTTCATCAGAGAGGGGCTTGCGTTTATTTTCTGCTTCGATAATTTCGGTGAGAATTTTCTTGACTTCAAGGGTTGATACCTCTTCTCCACTTTTGGTTTGCAGCGATTCGGAGAAAAAGTCTTTGAGCCGTTTAGTGCCAAACTCAGTTTGTACATATTTACTATTAGCTACTCTGGAAACGGTAGATATGTCTAGTCCTGTAATCTCTGCAATATCTTTCAGGATCATAGGTTTGAGCCGTTTTTCATCACCTGTTAGAAAATAATCTTCTTGGTAGGTCATGATGGTGTACATGGTCTTAAACATGGTTTCCTGCCGTTGTCTAATTGCATCAATGAACCATTTTGCCGCATCAATTTTTTGTTTGACAAACATGGCTGCCTCACGCTGTTGTTTATTTTTTCGATTAGCACTGTAAGCCTCCAACATACTTTTGTATTGGTTGTTGATGCGTAGTTCTGGTGCATTTTTCGAGTTGAGGGTAAGGAGCAATTCCCCATTTTTATTCTGAATAATAAAATCAGGTACAATGTATTTACGCAATTTGGAAGAGGGTGCATAAGCACTACCTGGTTTGGGGTTGAGTTTGAGGATTTCCTCTGTAGCGGCTTTAAGATCATCTTTGAAGAGGGAGAGCTGGCGCATGAGCTTGCGATAATGCTTTTTGGAAAACTCCTCAAAATGATTTTGGATAATTTTGTGTGCCAATTGAAGGGATTGAAACTCTTCTTCAGAATAATATTTTTTGACATCCTGAGAGTGTAGTTTCCGATCCAACTGCAAAAAGAGGCACTCCTGCAAGTCGCGAGCCCCGACCCCGGGAGGGTCGAAACTATGTATTACCTCTTCCAATACTTTTAGTACAGCATCTTCTCGAACACGTATATTCTCCGCAAACATTAGGTCGTCTGCAATAGCTGCTGGATCACGGCGCAAATAGCCATCTTCATCAATACTACCAATAATTTGTAAGGCAATCAACTCTGCTTCTTTTTCTAATTCTTTCATACCTACTTGACCCTCAAGGTAGTCGAGAAACGATCCCTCTACTGCAATAGGAATAGTTTTCTCCTCTTGATCTGCCGAGTAATTGTTAGCATGGAGTTTATAAGATGCTACATCATCGTCCAAGTAATCCTCTAAATAATCATCTAGGCTATTTTCATCCCTATAATCTTCGTCTTGATCTTCTATATTGTAATCGTCAACTTCATGCTCCTGTTCATCGGCCTGTTCATTCTTATCTTTTTTTTCCTCAGCAAAGGTATAGTCTTCTTCCAAGCGTTCTTCATGCTCCTGTTCGGTAGCATCTTCTGTATTGAGATGATCATCTACTTCTAATGCTGGATTCCCTTCTAATTCTTCCTGTATACGCTGCTCCAACATGGCTGTTGGTACCTGTAGCAGCTTCATGAGTTGAATCTGCTGAGGGGACAGCTTTTGGAGCATTTTCTGTGATTGTTGTTGTTTCAGCATATTTTTTCAGTTAATTCTGATGATGGTCTAAAGTATTCAAAATCTACTAATTTTGGGGCTTGTGTAGATTTTTCTTGTATCTTTTTACGATATTTCCATAATAAAGTTACTCTTTTTTAGGTGAAAAGACAAATTTTAAGATTTTTTGGTAAGATTTTTGATAACAAGGGTGGCCTATTCTTTGGGAACTACTTGATTATGAATGTTATGAATGGAGAACAGGTTTCTACGATTAACTGAATATTAACAAATTGGGAGCAGCTGTTAAGGTACTGGTTTTGATTGCAGTACTATTATGAGAAGAGTCGGAGATGAATCGGGACTCCCTAAGAAATTATCCATAGATTTATTGCCCAATAATTTTTTGGAACTTAGCAAAATGCCTAATTTCACAGCCTGAGAACTTTTTGAGTATAAAAATAGTTTTTAGGAGATTTAAACCTATTATTTCATCTTAGAGCATGTTTAAATTTTTAGGTACTTATAGTCAGTAGATTAAGTTCCTAATCTTATGGTAAAAGAAGTTAAATTC
>CAZOLU010000558.1:0-2257 GCA_964580485.1 uncultured Saprospiraceae bacterium
TGGAGCAAGGGCGTTGCTCGCGCACGCGCGCCTACGCGCAGGAACCTAGAACGTAGGTCATCTAAGTTCTAGGTAGCACCCCAAAGCATTTACCTTTAGCTGATTACTTCTTTTTTGCTGCATTTTCCAAGGCATCCAAGCGTTTAAGGAGTTGAGGTAATTGCTTAAATACGGCATGAGAACGGAGAAAATCTTTATAAGGCTGGGCGGGTGCTCCAAACCAAGCAGAGTTTTCCTGCTTAATCGATTTGTTGATACCTGATTGCGCCTGAATTTTAGTTCCCTTAGCAATTTCGATATGCCCAACAAAACCTACTTGTCCGCCGATCATACAATTTTCTCCCAATTTGGTACTACCTGCGATGCCAGCCTGTGCAGCAACAACCGTATTCGATCCAATACGAACGTTATGAGCAATTTGGATGAGGTTATCTAATTTCACCCCATTTTCTATCACCGTTGCCCCCATAGTCGCCCGATCAATCACGGTATTCGCACCTACTTCTACCCGATCCCCTAACTCTACAATGCCCAACTGAGGGATTTTTTTGAAACTGCCATCTGCTTGGGGTGCAAAACCGAATCCATCTGATCCAATTACCGCATTAGATTGCAGAATACAGGCCTTCCCGATTTTACAGCCTTGGTACACCCGAACCCCAGGATAAAGAATAGTATTTTCCCCAATTTCCACCTCTGCGCCTACATACACCTGTGGGTAAACATGTGTACCTTTAGCAATAACGGCATGAGCGCCTATATATGCCATTGCCTCAACTTTCACGCCTTCCCCAATTTTAGCCGTTGGGTGAATGAATGCCTGAGGAGAGATCATTTCATTATCCTTTTCCTGTTGCTCCATCAACTTTCCAAAATGCTCCATCAAAATACTCAGGCTGACATAAACATCATCTACCCGAATGAGGGTCATGGGCAACTCTTCTTTGGGTTTAAAGTCTTTGGAAACTAAGAGCACAGAGGATTTACAACGATATACATATTCCTCATATTTAGGGTTGGCAAAAAAACTGATGGCTCCAGCTTCGCCTTCTTCAATCTTTGCAGGTTTGTGAACGAGCACATTAGCATCTCCTTCAACAGTACCTCCTAAAAGACTTGCAATTTCAATAGCACTTACTTGCATTTGGTTCTTTCTTCTTTGGTTTGATAAATTTATTCTACAAAAATAAAGATTAAAATGATGAGATCTTGACAATGCAGCTGATTTTCTATAAATTGATGCTAGACGAACAGACTTAAAGACGCTAGGCTATAAGACTCTAGACAAAAAGATCTGATCTTGCGATCTAGAAATTGGCCTCCTAAGGACGAGATAGGCGACGCGCTGTGGAAGGGCAGCAACCAACGGGCAGCTGGACTGCGCACAAAGTAAGCAGGCTGAACGAAGAGTGAACCCTGAAACCTAGCGGAGGGCAGCTGTAGCTGCCCTGCCCCAAATAAAAATAAACGTCCTGTATTAAAGTCTAAAGTCTCCCAGTCTAGCATCTAATCTACAGAGGATAGTCTCTAAAAACCTATTGATCTAACCATCTCAAAATCTGTCTAGCATCTAGCGTCTCATAGTCTTTAAGTCTAAAAATCTAAATACCTACTCATGAATTTAAGTCCAATCCAGAAACCCAAAAGCAGAAATTACAGTATTAAACCTCTAAAAAGTTATCAACGTCATCGGGACTTTATAGGAGGGTTGATTTGCTGGGAAGATCAAGTCATCACCTCATCAGAGGATGGACAACTCCTAATTTAGGATATAGCCAAACACAGATGGAGTAGTTTTGATATTAGCTATTATGCTAAATATGATATTGATAAAAGTCGCAATTGGCTAGTGTCCATATATAATAGTGACCTGACGATTTGGGAGATGGATAGGTGAACCATCATTCACCAACAAAACCTAGGCAGTAAAATGAAATGGGTCTTGGTGGCTGAGCATATTTACACCTATAATGGGGAAATGGGGGTTTTGGCTTTTAAAATCAATGAATAAAAATTGGGAGATGCCATCCTGATAGCACCAAGATTATGTGTAAATTTGGTGTTTGAAGATGAACTGTCTTGAAGAAATGAAACGGGATATCGTGCAGAAAGCTTCTGGTTTGAGGAGAGGAAAGTTTAGGCCACTTGGAGAAGTAGCTTAGGTAGAAGGGGAAATTTACTAGTTGTACTTGAATTTAGAGCATGTTTAAATTTTTAGGTACTTATAATCAGTAGTTTAAGTCCCTACCTTATGGTA
>CAZOLU010000559.1:0-2251 GCA_964580485.1 uncultured Saprospiraceae bacterium
AGCGATTCTGAAGGCCCCATTTCTAAATCAGAAAGCAGAATCGTTTTCTTATCCTTCTCCAAAGTCCAAGTCCCCTCATCCTTCTTATTGCGCTCGCTAAACGCAAAATATCCCCGTTTGCCAAAAATGAGTTGAATATCTTTATCGGGCCCTGTGGCAGGTTTTCCATCTACACTTTGGATTTTCCAAACCCCTAGGAGCTTTTTAGTCTGTGCTTCACTTTGCCAACTAATAAGACTACAAAGAATGAGGAGGTATGCTATTTTATACATAGGTAGGAGCTTTTAATAAAAAAGGTATGGGTTTAATAATAGTAAAATTTCAGCATCTATTAGAATAGATGCTAAAAATAGCAAAAAGGGTTGATTAAAAAACTTTCTGAAATAGAAAATCCTGCATCTTAAAGTACTAAGCAGTGGATTTTATAGCAGTTTATCCCTATTCTTGTGAAGGTGAAGCATCCTATCAGCTAATTAGATCCATCTATATATGAACGCTAAACCTAATCATTTTCGTACAATTGCCTTCCTTCTCCTTATGGCCACCCCTGCCATCTTCCTCATACCACCTTAGCAGATCCCCCAACATCCTATCAAAGGTTGAAAGCTAAAGTTACGGAGCAAATCTACCATGAAATTGCCCGGAGTGTTAAAGATAGTCGAAAAGCACCCACCTTTAATTTCATTTTTAGTGCAGGAGAACCCTATTACAACCCCCAAAATAATACCATCAACTTTGGAGAAGGGATCTACGACCTAGCCGTCAGCTTTGGCAAAGACTCGCTTAATGCCATTGCTATGGTACTGGGGCATGAGCTCGCCCATTTTTATAAAGATCATGGTTGGGGCATGTCCTTTGGAATGGCCAATGAGGATACCGAAGTTGCAAAGAAAATTTACGATATAGAGTTGAATGAAGATATGCGTGCCAAAATGGAAGCAGAGGCCGACTATTTCGGTGGACTTTTTGGCTATATGGCTGGATACAATACCTTGGAAGTGGGGGCTGCGTTCTACAATAAACTCTATGAAACCGTAGCCTACCTGATTCTACCACAGGCTACCCAACTAGGGCAGATCGCATCGAAATTTGTAGAAATTCTCAAAAAATGCTGCAAGACCTAGTCCCTGTCTTTAAAGCAGCCAATCTACTTACCTTGACACAACAATATAAACAAGCCGCACTTTGATATGATCATATTGCAAAGACCTTTCCCAGCCGTAAAATCTACAACAATGCTGGAGTAGCCTACCTTGCTATGGCGATGGATACTTATGAGGAGGAGGAGATGCCCTATATTTATCCAATGGGCATCGATTTTGAAACCCGAATGGAAAGCACTGCAAAAGGGATGCTCGATGACCAAAAAGTCAATGAAGCCCGAGTTCAAGCATTACAACAAGCCAAAGAACAGTTTGAAGATGCCATTCGTATTGATGAAAATTATGCACCAGCCTATATCAATCTGGCCATGACCCTCGCCCTGCAAGGAGACCCCGAAATGGCTCTAGCCACAGGGTCCAAAGGCATTCGCCTTGCCAAAGAGCAAGGAAAGGCGATGCTTGAGGCCAACGGTCACTTGGCTCGAGGGATCATTTTTGCCTTAAAAGGCAAAAAAGCTGAGGCTCGCAAAGCTTGGAAACTTGCAAAACTAGGCAATACGATTATTGCGGAACTCAATCTCAAAGCACTCAATGATGGTAAAATTGCTCGCCTATTTCGCAAAAAGCCTCAACCCGAAAAAGAAGGACTGGAGGAAAGTATAGCCGAGCTAGGTATAGAGGTGATGGAAGTCCTCTTTGAAGATAAAGCGGATTTGAATGTTAGTGTGATTGAAAAACAAAATGAAGAACGCCCCGAGACCATTGTTGTAGGTATACAAGAAGAAGAATTTGATGCGATCTTAGTGGGGCTAGCTATGGGGGATACAGACGAAGCCCTTCAGGGCTTTATCCTCACCAAACCCAACTACCAAGGTGAAACAACTCGAGGCATCAAAATTGGCAGTAGCTTAAAAGCAGTGAAAGAAGCTTATGGCGACCCCGCTCGTAGCTTAGCAGGACTCAGTGCCAATTATCACTTTTATCAACTCAGCAAGCTCATTATGATGACCGATCAGAACGATCAAGTACTGGGCTGGATGCTTTATGGGAAGATTAAATAGTGACGATAGTTTATTGCTATACTAATGATTAATTTTTAATTTTTTTTATAGCAGCGGCCGGGCTATTCGCTTGTATGCTTCAGGGCT
>CAZOLU010000560.1:0-2242 GCA_964580485.1 uncultured Saprospiraceae bacterium
GCAATTGGGCCACCTACTGTAAATTCAACTGGACAGATCCAGAATATATCTTCCTCATTGGGAAAGGACGTATTTACAGGGATGTTCGCAATTTCAATACCTTCGACCACCTAATCCCAACCTTTGGCTACCCACCCTCCGATAACCTCTTGCTTGCACCACTAGGCTCTGATGCTCCAGCTATTCCAGTGGGGCGGCTTGCCGCAGTTTCAGGAGATCAGGTGAGTACCTATTTGCAAAAAGTACGAGATCTGGAAATGCAGCAACAAACGGCTATTCAAACCTTAGACAACCGAGGCTGGATGAAAAACTTTGTGCATTTGGGAGGGGGAAGCAACAGCTCTGAGCAAAATATCATTCGTCAACACCTCAACACCATGGGAAATACCATCTCTGGTGCTAGTTATGGCGGAAATGTCATCTCCTTTTTCAAAACTTCGGCCAACCCCATCCAAGCGGCACAATCGGCTTACTTAGATTCTATTATCAATGCTGGGGTTTCTCAAATTACTTTCTTTGGCCACTCCTCTGCCAATAGTTTTGACTTCAACCTGGATCGACCTGAAAATTATAATAATTATCAGAAGTATCCGCTCATTATGTCGCTAGGCTGTTATGGAGGAACTATTTTTGAAAGTGGTCCTCGCATTAGCGAAGATTTTGTCTTTGAACCTAACTCTGGAGCTAGTGCTTTTCTAGCATCTGTTGGAGCTTCAGCGCTTTCGGCACTCAATGTCTTTGCTGCTCAATATTATTATTTTACGGCAGGACCAGATTATGGAGAAGGCTCAGCCAAAATGGTGCAATCTGCGATTTCTACTCTAGAAAATGGGACGTTCTACTCTACCACCGTTCAGATGGCCTGTCAATATATGGTGTATCATGGAGATCCAGCACTGAATCGGAATACAACCGACCGGCCAGATTATTACATTGATATGAGTTTGACGAGTCATAATCCTTCTACGGTAACTACCCAGATGACAAGTTTTGATCTAAACTTAGATATTTATAACCTTGGAAAAGCTATCGATACTACTTTTTGGGTAGAAATTTATCGGGAGTTTCCTAATGGGAATTATGAATTTGTTACCCGACAGCAAATCATCGCCCCATATTTTCATGACCAAATCAATATTACCATACCCGTGGATGGTCCTCAAGCTTTAGGAACCAACTATTTTGATATTACTATTGATGCTGATGAGGAGGTCGATGAACGACCCAACCCTGCTGCAGAAGATAACAACCAAGTCATTCGTTATCCTATTCAGATTCTATCGGATGCTATTCTACCAGTATATCCTACCGAATTTGCGATTGTTCCTGATCAAAATATTACACTCAAAGCATCTACGGGAAATACATTTGCCAGTCCCCAAACCTACCTCTTACAAATTGATACTACCGAATATTTCAATAGCCCACTGCTACAACAAACTAGCATTACGCAAATGGGGGGCTTGGTACAATGGACACCCAACCTGATGTATGAAGACAGTACCGTATACTATTGGCGGGTGAGTCCAGATTCTACCGATCCTAATATCGGCTATAGCTGGGTATCTAGTTCATTTATTTACCTTGATGGAAGCTATCCTGGATGGAATCAATCTCACTTTTTCCAATATCAAAAAGATGAATTTAAGAATATCGAGTTGGAAGAACCTAATCGTCAGTTTGATTATGTATCTTCTATTCAAACGATTGATGTACGTTCAGGCTTTACCCCTTCACCTCTACACCCCACGCAATATGCCCTATTTCTTAATCAGAGTATGGTGGATCGCTGTCGTTGCCACTGGAAAGATGGGGTTTATGTAACCATTGTAGATACTGCCAACCTCGACATTTGGATGATGCCTGATGGCAATGATATGTATGGAGCGATCAACTGTAATCCTGGAGGTTTCCCACAACCTGCTTTTCTCTTTGAAACACAAAATCCAGCTAGACAAGACTCTCTTGAAGTATTTTTGAGAGATTCGGTGCCTGATGGTTTTTATGTGATTATTTATACCTTAAATGATGCCAATGCAGATACTTGGGATCCAAGCTTAGTGAGTTATTTACAATCGCAGGGTGCTCAGCACCTCAACACACTAACTGCCGCCCAAGGCGGATTGCCATGGAGTTTCTTTTACAAAAAGAATGATCCAAGTTTTCCTCATATTGCAGAAGAGATTGGAAGTAGTCAGAATGACATTCTTAATCTTGTCTGTAATATTCCAGGAGACTGGTA
>CAZOLU010000561.1:0-2241 GCA_964580485.1 uncultured Saprospiraceae bacterium
TATTCAGAAGATAAGGTAATTCCGCAAAGCTTTTTGAAGGTTGAGCTGCTTCGCTGATGAAGGCTTCGAAAGGCAGGTGCCCTAAAATGCCATCAGAAACAATAATAAGTCTTTGGCTTTCTGGATACATTTCCAAAGCTGGGGCGATGAGTTTTTGGTAAAACCAATAGGCCAGTTCTTGATAGGGTAAACTGTTGTTTACCTGTTCTTCGATACTATTGTAATCGGTCAATAAATCTCTTAAAGCGCTTACTTTTTCTCTTAATTCATCATAAGGAATTTGCTGAACAACCAAACTGTAGCCTTTGCTGCCAATAAGAAAGGTATAGACCTGATCTGGTGTAACTAAAAACTCCAAAAGGAGTTCGTTTTCTTTTAATTGTTGTTTCAGCTCAGCCAACTGAGGTGCCTCATCCATATATTTATAATCATAATATTTGGGATAGTCTTTCTTTAACTTTTGCTGCAACTCATTATAATTTGACAAGGCTGTATTGAATGCCTGTACGGCTTTTGTTTCAGCATCTGTCCCCAAGCTTTGTATTTTCTGACTTTTAGCAATAGAGAGTGCTGCTGCAAGTTGTTCCTCTTTTTCAATAATATCAGGAGGAAGCCCCCCAAAGTGTTTAGCTTCTTTAGCTTTTAGAGCATCTTGTAAGAGTGTATATTTATTCAATTCCATATAATGGAAGAGGCTGGTCTGATATTCAGGTTGTTGAGTTTCAAGCCATAGTTTTTGACTAATCTGAACTCCTAAATTGGCAATTTCTACTGTTTTTCGAAGCAATTCAAGCTTATCTATTTCGGTAGAAAATGAGTTTTTCAGTCGTTCCAGTAAAAACTGGGTAGCAGTTTGTATCGCATAAGCTTTTTCCAATTGATGGCGTGCAGTATTAGATTGGTAACTTTCCCAGGCTGCTTTTGTAAGCATTTGTAGTGCTTTTAGGGCATAAGGCAAATTGGAAAAACTATGCTCCTTCGCCATGGTTTGCAGAAGTTGTAGGCTGTCTGTTCCCCAATTGATAGGATCAAGACTATTGGTTTTAAAACTTTCAAGTGCGATACTTTTTACCTTCTCCCAATTTTTCTGTTGTTGAAAGAAGAGGTAGGCTTGCTCTAGAATATAAAAGCGATCTACATACTGTGGCTCAATATATTCTTTAGCCAAAGCAATGGCTTTAAGGTGCATTTTTTCAGCTTTTCCGTACTTTTCTTGAAATGCATACAAATCTCCTAACCTGGAGATGGTAACAGGGTAGTTATAATAAGATTCACCAAAGGTGTTTAAGTCCACCTCAATCATATCCATGTACAATTTTTCAGCTTTATCATATTCTCCCAAATGTGCATAGCAATCTGCTAAGTTGCAAAGTGTGGTAGTTACTGTTTCAACGGGGATCACTTGTTGCTCTACCAGTTGATTGATGCGTTCAAAGAAAGGAATTGCTTCTTGATAATGTTCTTTGAAAAAATAGAGCATTCCATAGTCATTAACTAAGGAGATAAGTGCCTCATCTTCTGCATTCATCTCTTTTTCTGCCAAGGCTAGGGCTTCTTTATAAAGGGATTCGGCCTCATCATAATGATGTTTGATTTCTAATACTCTGGCTAATTGATGGAGATTGTTGATTTTTAGTAAGGGGTCTTCTAGTTTTGCGGTCTTGATTTTCTCTAGACCATTTTTATAATGTTTAATTGCATAGTCCAAGGCTCCTAAAAATTCATAATAAAGTCCTTTTTCTATTTCAGTTTTAACATAAGCATAGGGGAGGTCTTGTTCTGTACTCATAGCGCTTGCAAGCTCATATTGTTGAATGACCTGATCATGCTTTCCCATTATTTGGTATAGGTATGCAAGATCTAAAATAGCTTGAACCTTGGCTTGAGAGGCTGGATTCAGGAGTTGAATTAATGCTTTGTAGGCTTTTTCGGAGCGTTCAAATTGTTCTAAATATTGTGCATGCCAACCCTCTAGTCTTAAAATTTGAATAAGGCTGCTGTCTGCCAACTCCTTTTTATTCAAATCATTTAAAAGATCAAGAACTAATTTGCTATCCCCTTCATTATCCGCATTAAAAATAGCATTTAGAGGGGCTTCTTGGGCATGTGAAATACTACTAAATAGTAGTACGATGAAAAGTATCAGTTTATTCATAAGCTTGGAGTAATTTAAGGGGATGTTTTATTCTTTCAATACTTCGGTGAATTTCTCAAAATTATGAAAAAAGGGTAAAAGGTTTT
>CAZOLU010000562.1:0-2236 GCA_964580485.1 uncultured Saprospiraceae bacterium
GTTTGTTTTTTAAATTTTAAGTCTATGCCTTTTTGTTTTGCAGTATATTGAAAGACATCTACCATACAATCCAGGAATATTAAAAGATCGGCTTGTATAAGATTAAGCTTTAGTTGGTTGAAGTCCAATTTTCTAAGGTCTAAAATCTGATTAACCATATTGAGCAAGTCATCAGATTTCTGCTCTAATTCAAATAGTTCTTTTTGGGAAGTTGTATTGTGTTTTTTCTGTAGTAACTGCGTAATGCCTTTTATAAGGGTGAGTGGTGTTCTAAATTCGTGGGTTATAACGGTAAAAAATTCACTTTTTGCTTTATCTAACTTATCTAATTTTTGTGCTTGTCTTTCAAGAAATTCTTTATCAGTTTGTATTTTATAAGTGGCTTCTTCAATCTTTTTTCTCAATAGCCAAATTATAGATATTGACATTAGACTCAAAATGCTAATGATTGCTATGTAAAACCAAATTTGCTTATAAAAAAATTCCCTAACTTCAATATTGAGCTCTAGCGTATTCACACTCCAATTGCCTCTATGATCAACACCTCGTATTTTGAGTAAATGCTCACCGGCTGCTATACTGCTGAGATTTAATTTGTTATTTGTGCCAAGATTTATCCAGTCTTTATGCATATCCTCAATCTTGTAGCTATAATTCGTTTTGAAAGCTTGTACATAGTTTGTTGTTGCAAATTCGAGCTGAATATCCTTCTTTGTAGGTGGTAAAACAATATTGTTGAAATGCTAAAAATTGCACAGCAATACGACATGAAAGCCTCATAATTCCCAAAAACTATAAATCCAGACAACTTCTTTTATTTGTACTATAGTGAAAGCATTTTTACAATAGTTTATCTTTGTGTTATAAATTTTATTTACTTTTACATTATGAGTTTTTTGTATCAACATAAATATTTTGTTTTTTTGCTTATTTGTTTTGCTTATGCGAATAACATACAAGCACAATTGATTGTTGAAAAAAATACTTTACTAGCTATTGATGCCGACTTTACATCTTTAGAAAGGCAAAATTTCATATATGAAGACATAAAAGGCGAAGGACATCTTATTTTTATTGCTTCGCACAATCAAGAATTAATAACCGAACACCTTACTAAATTACCCAATCTTAGCATCCAAACGCTATCATCATTTACCTTTTACACCGCTATACAAGTAGAGGGAGATTTGAGCCTCAATGCAGATGTGGTTAGCATTGCTTCCCCTATTTACCTTAAAGGTAAACTCTTGCTAGATGCGTATACTGTGGTTTATGGTAAACACCATATACAGTTTCAAACCTAATTACAAGCCCACCCCTTTCCGCTTTCAAACCACCACTTTGCCACAAACCTTGCTTTTAGGTTAGCGCATACCCCAAATCCCTACACCATAACAGACCAAAATCTTGAAAATAAAAACAAAGTTATCCACTACAAAAGCATAGCGACAAATCTGTTGGCTATGGAAGTACCTACTCAGCCACCAGAAAGCCCCCTAGCCCCCTAAGGGGGAATAAGCCCCCTAGCCCCCAAAGGGGGAATAAGCCCCCTAGCCCCCAAAGGGGGAACTATCAACTTGAAACTTGAAACTCATAATTTAATTTATTACCTTAATTTTTTAATCAAATATATAATAAAACAATACACATCAACTTCCCTTTAAAGTAAGTGTAGCTAGCCCCTTTCTTTTGGAGAGGGGTTGGGGAGAGGAAAAAATGAAAACAAAATTTATTACATTAATTATACTCGCCTTCATAGGCTTGAGCAGCTTACATGCCCAAGTGGGTATAGGAACAAAAACCCCAGATCCCAGTTCAGTACTTGACCTCACTGCAACTGACAAAGGCTTTTTGCCACCGCGATTAACAACCGCAGAGCGGGATGCTATAAGCAGCCCTGCAGAAGGCTTAACCATTTATAACACCGAAGAGAATTGCCTTGAATTTTGGAACGGTACATTTTGGATAAGTGCTTGTGATAGGACAGTAAGTAGTTCAGGTCCTTGTAACGACGCATTAGCGGAAATTCAATTTAACGGTTTGACCTACAAACCAGTAGAAGCTGTCGGAAATTGCTGGCTTGACCGTAACTTGGGGGCTACTCAAGTAGCTACGGCATCTAATGATGCAGCTAGTTACGGCGACTTATATCAATGGGGTAGAGCTGCTGATGGGCACCAGGTGCGTACTTCTGGTACCACCACCAACACCCTTGCTACTACAGCAGTACCTGACC
>CAZOLU010000563.1:0-933 GCA_964580485.1 uncultured Saprospiraceae bacterium
CGAATCCATTGCCCACTGTATTAAGAGCAAAAATTACACCGTAAATCCACATGATGATAGAAAGGGCTAGGGAAGATTGAGAGCCATTTTGATCGAGATCCATTGCTCTAAGCAAGGCAGAAACTCCAGCAAAAATAAGAACTAGAAGAGAAAAACTTTCCATTATCACAAGAATTTTACGATTCGAAATCCTGCCTCCCCATACGATTGTATCAGGAACTACTCTGGCGATTACCAAGACATGAAATAACGAGAACAAAGCCGCTAAAGTGGCCATCATTCCTGCAAGAACATACGGATTTCCAAAGGTTTCCATAAGACCTCTATATATCTAAAAGATAGATTGAAAATGAGTTTCAAAAGATATATCTTTTACGTCATGAGTGGCAAGACTTTCTCAACTAAAAGAACCCGAAAAGCCGTTTTAGGCGTGCTATCCTTTGAGCCTGCTAGTGGCTACCAAATTAAAACGCTCCTTTCCAAAACAACTTCCCACTTTTGGAAAGAAAGTTTTGGTCAGATATATCCTTCTTTGGAGCAACTTCTTAAAGAAGAGCGAATAAAAATCATTGCGAGAGAACAGGCGGCAAGAAGAAATAACACCTATCAAATCCTTCTTACAGGGAGACAAGAGCTACAAGAATGGATACGCAATCAAGATTTTTTGCTCCGCCCAGGCCGAAACGAGCTATTGCTAAAGTTATTTTTTGCAAAAGCAGATGATGCCGAATTCCTTATTCCTCAAGTAGAAGACTATTTGAAACAAATGATTGAAGCGGAAAAGACTTACCGCTCCTTCCAATCCAAACCTAATGAGGAAACACTTACTAAAGATTCCCTTCTTTTGATTGGCACTACCATCGATTATGGAATTAAGGCTTCTGTCATGCAGATTCAGTGGTGCCAAAATACCATTACAATTTTAAAGTCTCT
>CAZOLU010000563.1:943-2235 GCA_964580485.1 uncultured Saprospiraceae bacterium
ATTTTGACAATCTCATTCCTTCAGGAAGGGGCTTCTTGGGCTTCCACCGTGCCAGATGGAATGCTATGAAAAACCATCCGTCTAAGGCAATACGGGTGAAATTACTTACAAAAAGTCAGCTCACAAAATTATCACACGTAAGGTCATTTTCTGGAATAGGCCATCATGAGATATTCTCAATTCTATGAGCAAAGATTAGAAAACCCTTTTCAGAAGGGATGTACCGCCTTAGAACCATCACTCTTTGCTGCTAACCCTCAGAGGATCGCAACCCAAATGCTCACAGACAGCCAGATACAAACGTCCTTCGACAATGCGATTAAGGATAAATCCAGACTTGGGCAGGATTTTAGCACGGGCGGATGCTGTAATCTCCTCTCGTAGGCTTTTTAGCACATCTGGTGCCTTGTGTTCCAGTTCCTGAAAGACTTGGGCTTTATGCTTTTGTTGAGCTTGAAATTGCTTATTCATCAGCTCTTGTTTTTTGCGTTTATCCTGTTGTTCTTTCAGCTTAGATGCTTTCTGAGCCTTTTCTTTCAGCTTTTTTTCGATGGATTCAAACGTCCATTTTTCTTCGATCGCCCGACGAATGTAGCCGCCAGGATTGTTGAGTTTGCGTTCTGAAAGCACAAGGGTTAAAATCTGGATTCGTTTAGGAGTCACCTCATGCTTTCGGATCAGCCATTTCAGCGTTGGATAAGGAATTCCCGATTTCTCGGCAAAGGATTCGATGATTTCCGGCTTATGTTGGGCTAGAACATCTTTGGATCCGTCGATAATTTCGGGTTTGGGCGGCTTAGGCGGTTCCTTTTGCTCCTCCTGGTTGGTCTCAGGGACAGAGGACAAAGCCTTATCTTGACTAACAACAACAGGACTTTCCTTTGGTTCTAGTTGTTCTAGTTGTTGTTGTAATTCTAGTTCTTTGTTTCTTGATATGTCTTTCTTGTTAGGGGTCAAATTTTGACAATCGCCGTCAAATTTTGATACCTGGGTGTCAGAATTTGAGCATGCATGTGCAGAATTTGACACCTCTGCCTGCTTTTTGGCTTTGGGAGCAGATTTAATTGGAATCAGTTGAGAATTCGACTCAAAAATTGGAGTTTTTGCATAATCAAAGCTAAAATGGTATTC
The DNA here is from genome assembly GCA_964580485.1 of uncultured Saprospiraceae bacterium. GTDB lineage: Bacteria > Bacteroidota > Bacteroidia > Chitinophagales > Saprospiraceae > Saprospira. Next base: position 2,075 of record CAZOLU010000563.1, read on the forward strand.
TGATGATCTGCGACGATCCTGATAAATTTCAATAAGATTGTAAGCCACAAGCTCATCCAAACAGCGGTTGACCGTATTTCGGGCTAATCCGGTATGCTGAACAAGTCGATCCACAGATGGCCAGCACGGTTTATAGTAACCGTCGCTGTAGGATCGTAGTG
>CAZOLU010000564.1:0-2230 GCA_964580485.1 uncultured Saprospiraceae bacterium
AATCTAAACAATTATTATCAAATGTTTATCATAAAATCCCCAGTTCTGGGGATAATCTATCCCCACTTTTGGGGAGTTGTTGGTACCTCATTCAATCTATGCTACCCCTAAAAATTCCATTTGCTCAAATTTTTCTATCTTTACAGCATGGTTCTTGCCTAAAAAACACAAAATGCAAAATCACTGAATCCTAAAATATTTATCCATGCAGTTTTCTGTTTTGAAATACTTCTTTTTCCCCCTTATTTTTCTAAGTTTTCCAAGTTTTTTATCAGCACAACGCATTGAAAGCTCCACAGTATATGAGCTTGCAGATGACGAAAAAATTATTCACAACAACGAAACCCGACTAAATTTTCAGGGTGATGGGAAAGGCTATCTGCTTTTTGTACAGAAAAAAGGACTGCATTATCTTGTTCAGAATGGTAAAAAAATTGGGCCCTATGATCTGATTTATGATCCAGAAATTGATGCAGATGAATATGGTCGAACAGCCCTTTATCATTTTGTTTACCATCATCGCAAAAAGAAATTTGTCAACATCAATGGAAAAAGTTACGGACCTTATGATCAAATTGGTCCTAAAGGAGGATGGTATCACCTGTTTGTGCTAAATGAACAGCAGTTTTTATTCACCTTTACCCGTGGTGGGCAGGCTTTTGTCAACATCAATGGTCAGGAATTTGGTCCTTATGACAAGGTTTTTAATTATCATACCACTTACAAAAGAGATCTTTACTTGGATAAAAAAGGCAACTATGCTTTTCGATATTTAAAAGATCAGAAATACTATTTTCATATCAATGGGAAGGATTATGGTCCTTACGATGATTTTGATGAGTATAAAGACATCCTAAACTTCTCGCAAATTGCAGAGGGGCATTTTGAGTTTTCGGCGAATATTGATGGTCAGAAATACTATGTAGTAGATGGAAAAAGCTTTGGACCTTATGAGGCTGAAAACCGCTCCACCTTTAAACGCAATCGACAAAACAAAGACTATATTGCCCGTGTCATTAAAGATCAACAACACTATATTCTACATAATGGTGAAGAGGTAGGTCCCTTCGAGCGGGTCATCAACTGGGGTTTTGCAGAGGATCTGATTTATTATGAATATCAAAAAAATGGGGAGAATTATATCAAAATGAATGCTATTGAATATGGCCCTCAAGGAAAAATGATTGCCTCCAAGTTTATAGCAGATAATAACTGGTTTTATATCTATAATGATCCTCAAAACCCTCTAGACCAATACCTCCGACTCAATGGTCAACCTCCGATTGGTCCCTACGAATGGATCGATCAATACAATGTAAAGCGCAATGAGCGAGGAAGTACGGGTTTTGTCTTTCAAAAGGGGCAGGACTACTACATTTATATCAATGGTAAAGAAATTGGACCTTACCCCGATCAATATATGGGTTTGGAGCTCTTGGGGGGCTTGGATTACACCTACAGTTTTAGAGATAAGAAAAGCCGGGAATATTTTGTGATGAGTGATAAAAAGTATGGTCCTTATGCCGAAATCAAAGACTTCTCGATCAAAGCCGTAGACCCCGACCATTTCTGTTTTATGTATCGTAAAGATCTAAGCAAGGAAGAGTGGTATCTGAATGTGAACGGCAAGCGTAAAAGCTATGGTCCTTACAAAAACATCTACGCGCATTTTGACGACCAGAGGAATATTTGCTTTAGAGCAACCAAAATGGTTAAAATTGATGGGAAGGAAGTCCAACGCAGCTTTATCCATTCTAGAGGGATTGACTATGGTCCTTATAAATATGCCTATTTCATGGGAAATAGTGCTGACTTTCATTATACGGATGAGGAAGGAAATAAGTTTGAAGTTATTGAAGATCAAATTAGCCCACAACTTACAGAAGAGGGTAATTTAATTACAGTAGAAGTTCCCAATAGTCCACACCAACTAGCCTATCAAACACATACAAGCAGCGTCTATCTCAATCATCAAAAAATTGGCAAGATTGAAAATGCTTTTGGCTTTCAGTTTTATGTAGATGAACAAGCCTTTTTCTGTTTTTCTTTGGATGGTAATCTACTGAAAAAACACCGAATCCGGGTCAATTAGTATAGGATCTGGCACTAAATACAGTGTAACAAAAAATATTATATATACAACGTTTGCAATCCTCTGCTTAATTATGCGAAGGGCTTACACCCATTCGCATCCATCTGTCGCCCCTTCAGGGCTCCTATTCAAGCCCTG
>CAZOLU010000565.1:0-2225 GCA_964580485.1 uncultured Saprospiraceae bacterium
GATGTTCGTTAAGATGCTTCCTCTTAGCTTTTACAGCTCAAAGGATCTGTATAGAAAGGCTTGTGATTCATATAAAATCGTTTGAAATTTTGATATATTTGAAATACCTTAGTGCTGGAGAGTTGAGGTAGCAATTAGTTAAGGCATGAATAAAAAACACAGTAGGATTGACATTCTAGAGAAAGGCCAAGAAATCATTCGCCTCAAAGGATTCAACAACACTGGTATCAATGATATTTTAAAGGCTAGTGGCATTCCTAAAGGTACTTTTTACAACTTCTTTTCAAGTAAGGAAGGCTTTGGTATTCAATTATTGGATTATTATACTCAAAAAAATCTTAAACGAATTGATGCGGCATTAAGTAACCCCAAGCAAAGTCCCTTAGAACGGCTTAAAAGCTTTTATCATCATGTCATTGCGCTGCCAGACCAGCCTGAAGCCTTTGGTGGTTGTTTGATTTACAATATGGCTAGTGAAATGGGGAATATCAGTGATGCCTTAGCCAAAGCTACTCATCGCAACTTTATGCTTTGGGTGAAAAGAATTGCACAATGTATAAAAGAGGCTCAATCGCAGGGAGAAATTAGTCCTCATTTTAATGCATTAGAGCTAGCAGAGTTTATCCATACAGGTATTTCAGGAAGTATGGCGAGGGCCAAAGCTACACGCAGTAGTGCACCTTTAGCGTTGATGTATCAATATATTTTCGACTATATCGAGGGAGCGCATCCGTCCCCAAAGCAAAATAATCTAAAACTATGAAACGAACACTCCAACTCCTGCTACTTTGTTTTTGCCTAGGCATGGTTCAGGGGCTATATGCTCAGGAAGAAGACCCCGAGCCCAAGGCAGAAAAAAAAGAAAAGAAAAAAAAGTCTAAAGTGATTTCAGACGAAGATCCACCTGAGTTCTACAAAAATGATGGAGGAGGAATTTTATCTTTTGGGGTAAGGAGTACCTACTCTACCTTTTCAGATAATGACTGGTCGAATACTGGTATTGGTGCTGGGGGGAGTTTTCGACTACAATTGAGCCCTCGTATCAATACCGAGTGGTTTTTTGACTACATCAATAGCGATATTTATCGCAAGGCTAGTCGACTAGATTATCATATTGGTTGGTCTGTGATGTTTTACCCTCTTCCTAAAAATTATTTCAATCACCAGCCTTTTCGCCCTTATATTTTAGCAGGTCATTGTTTTGACTATACCTATATTTCTGAAAATGCTAATCCAAGGGGTAATAACGTGTCACGTTGGAGCTCTGCGGTACAAGCAGGGCTAGGAACTCACATCAACTTCAGCCCTCGATTCAACGCTAGCCTCACAGCCCAATATATGATGCACTTGGGCAACCATGTACATGCAGAGGTGCAAGGTAATACGGTAACTATCGAGGAGCATCAAGGCTTTAGCCTTGAGGGGCATCTCTTATTCACATTAGGTATTCACTATAAAATTGTTGATCTATGGTAAGCTTAAAATCACTTTTCATTTTAGGCCTAAGTTTAATCTATAGTCTAGGGTGCATGGCACAACGGGAGAAACTGGAAGACTTTCGGGTAGAGTCCAGAATTGGATCAACCGAAGGCCTCCTAAAATTCACCGCTACCATAGAGCCTGGCTATATGTTTGACCCTCAACTTCTAAATATCTATGTGAGTGGCAACTTACAATATTACTTAGAGGAACGGCTTTCGGTACGAGGAGATGTTGCCTATTTCTTTGATACACAAGAAGCGGATGGTGAATTGTTGGCCAATCATGGACTTTATTTTGGAGGGGTTTATCATTTTACCAAAGCTCCAATTGTACATCCTTATTTGGGATTACAGCCAGGTATTCACCTCACCCGCACGCAGTACGAAGTCCCTGGTTATGTTTATCCTCAACCCTCTTTTTACAAGATCGTTCCAGTAGTTTCGGTCATGGCTGGGGCAGATTTTTACATTAGCCGCCACTTCAACTTTTTTCTAGCATCACGTACTGTTTTCGGAGAGTTTAGAGGTGGGAAAGTTCCTACGCCTATGAATTTAGCCGAAATTCGCCTGACCTTCGGACTCGGGTTTCATATTGGGCTGAAGAAAAATAAAGAAATGCCAGAAGAAAAATAGCAGAGGCCAATGATCTGACCTCTACTCTAATTTTTATAAGTAATGAAATGAGTCACAATTAGTTTAATATATAATCAAGTGAGCTTTTTGCGAATTAGTGCTCTACTTTTT